>NZ_DBMDDV010000020.1:0-55066 GCF_057431175.1 Gemmiger sp.
GGGTTTCCAAACCCACGTTCAAGGTTCCACAAGTTTCAGTTTTGTTCAATTTTCAAGGTCCTGCTGTGCTGTCGCGTCTCCGTGACAGCTTGTATATTATAGCCTGTCCAACCAAAAATGTCAATAGGGTTTTTAAAAGTTTTTTGATTTTTTTGAAGGCTGTGTGGTCACGCACAATTCTTTACAAAGCACTTACATATTTCCCCTTGATGCGACAAAGCTTATGGTGTATACTATAAGCATAAGAGCGGTTCTTTCCTACTATATCTTGTACCAGTTATTCCCATTCTGTTGCCTGATCTGCCGAAAGGAGCGTGTTCTCTATGCTGCCTTGCCAAAAAGGCTGTCATGCCTATTGCCCCGGTTGCCATAAGTCCTGCCCGCATTTCCGCGCGATGCAGGAGGCCCAGCGCCGCGACCTGGCCCGCAAAAAGGAGTACTTACGCCGCGCTGATGAATCCTGCCGCACCGTGCTGCACCAATGCCGCGCGGCGGGCGGGTATCTGGGGCCGCTGCCCTATTGAGCTTTACAACGTACTCTGCCTGCGGTATACTACTATAAAATAGTACACGCAGGAGGTTTTCCCCCATGGTTCGACCGCTTATGACCGATACCGTTTTCCTGGCGCAGAAGGCCCAGCCCGCTGACGCCGGGGATGTTGCTGTTGCCGATGACCTGCTCGACACGCTGAAAGCCCACGAGGACGGCTGTGTCGGCATGGCCGCCAACATGATTGGCGTGAACAAAGCCATCATCGTGTTCGACAACGACGGCACCCCCCTTGAAATGTTCAACCCGGTCATCCTCTACCGCAAGGGGCTGTACCTGGCCGAGGAAGGCTGTCTGTCCCTGCAAGGGCTGCGCAAGACCAAGCGCCACCGCACCATCAAAGTGCAGTGGCAGGACCGCACCATGCAGACCCACGTAAAGAATTTTACCGGCTGGACGGCGCAAATCATCCAGCACGAGGTCGACCACTGCAACGGCATTCTTATATAATGAGGTAAGGCGATGCGCTTTTTGGAGCGCATCGCCTTTTGTTATCTCCTATCTAATTTAACAAATATTCTGTCTGTGTCAAATTTGTTACAAAACGTATTGACTGCGCAACAAACGCTATTGCCTATTCGTGTGGATAACAAAAATTCACGAAATATCCTCATTTTTGTTTTCTTCCAAATATTGACAATGTTTCCAATAGCTCGTATAATAGAGACAACAAGTCCGACTGTACGACAGGAACGGACACCGTTTTTCGGCATTTGTTATGTCGAAACGTAAAATAGGAGGTTAGAAAGATGATTTCTACCGGCATCGTCCGCAGTATTGACAACCTGGGGCGCGTGGTATTACCCAAGGAGCTGCGCAACACCTACAGCATCACGCCCGACACCCCGCTGGAGATTTTCACCGATGGGGAATCCATTGTGCTGCGCAAGTACCGTGCCCAAGGCGCCTGTGTATTCTGCGGCGAGATTTCGCCCGACGCAGTTTTGCTGCACGGGAAGTATATTTGCCCGGCCTGCCGCAAGGCACTGGGGAAATAAGGCATCGATAAAAAGTAAAGCAGGGCATCCGCGTTGGATGCTCTGCTTATTTTTTGTGTCCGTTTTGTTGGCGGGCGAGCCATGTTCGCCCCCTACATTTTCTATGGGGCAACGGCTTCATTCTCCCTTTTTCAGCCCGCGCATAGATTCCTCGGCGTTTTTGACGAGGTTGAACAGGCTGGTGGCGTGGCGCGGGTAGTCCCGGGCCAGCTGGTCGGTGCTCAGGGCCAGGGTGGCGGGTTCCAGGCTGTCCTTCGTGCCGTCCTCGCCGGTCAGGGTGGCCGCCAGGTCGCCCTCGGCCATGTGCATGGCGGCGTCGGCGCTGCTGTTCCAGCGGGCCGAGCCGACGCGGAACATACCGCTGATATTTTTCGGCGATGCCTCGTACATCTGGCGGAACATCTTGTAGACAGCCAGCATCAGGTAGTTGCTGACGCCCACGACCAGCTGCTTGTCCTTGCTCTCCTGCAGTTTATCGTAGAGGATATCCAACGAATTTTCGATCAATTTTTTGTACATTGTGGGCAGGACACTGCCTCGGTAGACGCTGCCGCCGGTGGCGGTGTTGCCCTCGGGCAGGTCGTCCACGTTGATGGTCTGGCCGCTGCGCTCGGCACTGCGGCCCAGCAGGTAGTCACAGCTGACGTCGTAGTAGTCCGCCACCTGCACCACGAAGGCCAGGCCGCACTCGCGGATGCCCTTTTCGTAATGGGAAAGCTGAGCCTGGCTGATGCCAAGGTCCTGCGCCGCCTGCTTTTGGGTGATGCCGCGCTCTTTGCGCAGCAGCGTGATGATCCGATTAAATTCGATCCCCATGATCTATCCTGTTCCGGGGCATTGCCGACTTGCGCCGAGCCGCAGTATGCCCCTGCTATGTTTTCTACACGCTGTATATTATAGCGGGTGGAAAACGCTTTGTAAACCCGAAAATTCGACAGATTTTCCGCTGAAAAAGCCGTCAAAGCGCCGAAGTGCAGGACTTTTCCCACATCTAGTCATTATACAGCGAGTACAGCTATAAATATTGTGGGCAAATTTTGGCAGTTGGGCGCAGCCGGCGCGGGCTGTAACCAAATTGTAACAATTTATGGTTGCGCAGGACACGATTTTAGGGTATGCTGATAGGTAGACATTTACGAAAGTGAGAGCTGCATAGTGAAATATTACAAACTGCATTTGATCCGCCACGGCCTGACGGCGGGCAATTTACAGGGGCTGTACATTGGCAGCGGCAGTGACCTGCCGCTGTGCGATGAGGGCCGCGCCCAGCTGAAAACGCTGGTGAAGGATTTTGATTACCCCCAGGTGCCGCTGGTGTTCACCAGCCCGATGAAGCGCGCCACCGAGACGGCGGATATTTTGTTCCCGGGCGTGCGGCAGATCGAGCTGGACGACCTGCGCGAGATGGCCTTTGGCAAGTTTGAGGGCCGCGCCGTGCAGGAGTTGGTAAAGGACCCGGAGTTTGCCCAGTGGATGGACCCGACGAGCCGCACGGTGCCTGAAGGTGCCGAGGACCGGCAGATGTTTTTCAACCGCACGTCCTCGATGCTGATGAAGATGTTTGAGTACATGCTGCGCACCCATACCGAGGAGGCCGCCTGCGTGACCCACGGCGGCGTTATCATGAATATGCTGTCCCAGCACGCGCTGCCTTTCCGCAAGCCGGAGGAGTGGATGACCGACCCGGGCGCGGGGTACAGTGTGCGGCTGGACGCCGAAATGTGGATGCGTGATCATCTGGCCGAGGCGTACGATGTCGTGCCCCACGGGTATCTGGACGGGATGGAATAATGCGGGGTTTTGTTCCTTCTTTACAAAGAAGGAAGCAGAAATCCCAAACAAAAATGCACCTGCTTATGGTAAGCAGGTGCTTTTTTATTGCAGGGGGCGGCGTCCTCGACGCCCCGCGGGCGGATGCAGGCGTCCGCCCCTGCAAGTCGTTTTTATTCTGCCGGGTTCTCGGACTCGGATTCTGCCGGTTGTTCTTCCTCGGGGGCCGGGGTTTCCTCCGGCGCGGCGGCGTCGAGGATAGCCTGATTGTCAGCGATGGTCTGATTCAGCTCGTCGATTTTGGCCTGAACAGCGTCGCGGGCAGCCAACAGGTCGGCATTCTCACTGTCGGCATCACAGGCAGCCTGAGCCTCCTGCAATTCGTCCAGCGCGTCGGCCAGATCAGCCTTGGCCTGATCCACGGCAGCCTGTGCGTCGATGATCCGCTGTGCCGCGCTCAGTTCTTCCTCGGCGGCTGCGGCGGCCTCATCGGAGACACCGCTTTCCAGCAGAATGGGCTTTTCCGGCAGAGTCTGCTCGCTGCCGTCGGCGGCGGTCAGGGTCAGGCCCTGACCGTAGTAGCCGCCCCAGATAGCGATAAAGCTCTTGCCGGGGGCCACAGTCAGCGGCGCACCGTCGGCATCCGTCAGAGCGAACGGCCCGGTGGCATCCTCTTTCGTCCAGTTGATCTGCTCCCACGCGCCGCCCTGCAAGTACAGGCCGGTGCCGCCGGTCATATCGTACTGGCGGGTGTAGCCATCGTCCTTGATGCCGCTGGACGCGTAGAGCACGAACACGTTGGTAAAGCCCACCTGTTGGCCGTTGTCGGCGTCGGTCATCGGGCTGCCGTCTGCGTTCAGCTTCTCATACAGGCCGGTGCCGGTGTTGTAGTTCAGCTGTTCGCTGTCGGTCTTGGAGAAGGTAACGGTCAGGTTCATGCCGTTGCGGTTCTCGGGGTTGACTTCGGGCCGGGTGCCAAAGCGGAACAGCGGCGTGTTGTCGCCCTCAGCCGATGCGCCGTAGTTCGTCAGGCCGGTGCGGATCAACTCACCGGTGGTATACCAGCAGTTTTCCTCGCGGTAGCCTGCGTCCTGGCGGCCCTGGTCAAAGGCGAAGGCTGCCTTGCCGATGTGGTAGCCATCCAGGTCCTGATAGCCCAGCGTGTTCAGCAGGTTGGAGGCGTAAATGTTCTTGTCGATGGACACCGGCACAGCGTTCAGCGGCAGGGCCACCTGCAAAAACAGGTCGCGCCCCGCCCCGACCGGGCCGACTTTGCTGATGCTGTCCACATCGGCAAAGATAGCGGTCAGTCCTGCGGTGCTGCCCTCGGTCACGCCCTCGACCAGCACGTCCGCGGAGGCAACGCCCCACTGAGGCTGTGCGCCGTCCAGCGTGCGCAGCGTCACGGCCACCGGGCGCTTGCCGGTGTAGTCGCCGTCGTCCAAGCCGGTCAGCGGGTTGGTGCTGGGAGCCGGGGCGGGTTCCGCCGTGGCTTCGGGGGCGGCGGTGGCCGCCTGTTCAGGCGTGGCAGGCACAGCCGTCTGGCTGCAGCCGCCCAGCAACAGTGCGGCCAGCAAAGCCGCCGCGCCGCCCAATGCCTGCAATTTTCTCATACAAAACCTCTTTCACAAAAACAACGCGGCCCGCCGCCGGGCGAGCCACGTTGTCGGGTTAGACCTGTTTAGCCTACGTTGTTTTCCTCTGCGGGGGCCTCGGTGTTCTCCACGGGGGTTTCCTCAGCCGGGGCCTCTTCGGCGGGTGCCTCTTCCACAGGGGCTTCCTCCTGGGCAGGGGTCTCGTTCGCGGTGGTCTCCTGGGCGGGTGCCTCGGTGACGGTCTCAGCCTCGCCGCTGCCGGTGGCGGCTGCGGTCAGGTCGTCGGTGGAAGAGCCCAGCGTCTCACCAGCCTTGGCGTCGTCCTCGACGTAGCTGTGCTCGTAAGTGACGGTGGTAGCGCTGGACAGGTCCACACCGTCCAGGCTGCTGTGGACAAAGTTCTCGGCAAAGTCAACGTCGGTCACGGCCACATAGCTCTTGCCGGTGTTGATCTCCAGCGGGGTATCGCTGCAGGTGCCGTCCTCGTTCAGGTAGTACAGGCGCAGAGCCTCCAGCGGGGTGCCCTTCTGCCAGTAGATCTTCTCGCACTTGCCGCCGTAGCAGTAGTAGCCAACGCCGCCCCAGGCGTACTCAGCGTACTGCAGGTCCGTTTTCTCATGGCCGGGGTAGGTGTGGATATCGGTGTAGAGCACGATGACATTGGGGAAGGTCAGCACCTGGTTGTCGGCGGCCTCATCCACGGTATCGCGCCACTGGCCGTCCGAGTAGTTCTGCTGCATCTTGTACTGGTTCGTGGCCTCGTCATAGATGAAGCGGGTCTTGTAGGACTGGCTGTGGACGATCTCGACATACTGGCCGTCAGAGACAACAGGGCCGTACTTATCGCTGTAGGCACTGTCGATGCTGCTGGACAGGTCGCGGGTGGTGCCGAGGCGGTAGTCCACAAAGTTGAAGAAGGTGGAATTGTAGGTGCGGTTCATATCCACGTTCTGGCTGGTGATATAATTCGCGATGTTGTCGGAGTTCGTGTACATCGTGTGCTCCAGCGCCAGCGTGCCGGCGTTGTAGCTCTTGCCGGCCCAGTTCACGCGGCCATAGTCGCGGTAGCCGTTGGCACCGTCGTTGTTGTTCAGCTTGCCGTAATCGTAGTCGATGCCGTACTGCTGCATGACGACGGACTGGCCTTCATGGATATACAGTGCCTGCCAGGGCAGGATGAGGCGGAAGAACTGGTCACGGCCGGAACGGACCGGGCCAATTTCGCCGATGGTCTTATAATCGGTAAAGACCGGCATAAAGCGGGTGATGCCGCCCTCGACCTTGATTTCAAACAGGATGTCGGCTTTGGACAGGCCGCGCTGGGGGCGGGCCGCCACGATGTTGTTGACCATGACCGCCGTGATGCGCTGGCCTTCGGGGTAATCGGCCCCCTTCGGCTCGCCGGTCAGGACGTTGGCCTCATAGGGGGGCAGTTCGGTGGGCGCGGGGGTCGCCTCGACCTGGGCAGGGGTGCTGCCCGGGTTGGTGGCTGCAGAGGAGGTATCGTCGCTCTTTTTGCAGGCTGCCAGCAGCACAGTCAGGGAGAGCAGCGTCGCGATCACAAGCAGAAGACGTTTCATTCCATAGCTCCTTTTCGGGTTTCCGTATCGGTTTAGTAGTTATTTCTTATTGTATCCGTTTTGGGGGCGTTTGTAAAGGTAGGCGGGGAGATTTTACAAAAAACAGTTTTTTCCTATCAAAGTGTAAACTCGTAAAGGTCCGGGCTGTTCAACCGTGTTGCGTGATGGACGAAGAGCACCACATCCGGCTGGTATTCATCCAACAGCTGCTGCGTCAAGGTCGTCTTTGCACTATACGCATCCAGGCATTTCACATTCTGAAAGGTCAACACAAAGAACGGCGCGAGTGCCTTTGTCATGGAGTCACCGACGATCAGTATTTTCTTATCACACGGTGTCCCCTGATTGGAGAAAGTGTCAAACGCTTTGTTGAAGAAATAGTCATACAAGACCACTTTTCTGAACTTTTCCGGGTTCGCTTCCAGTTCCTGCTTGCGGGTCAGTACATCCGTAAAGCTCCCTGTTTCGCCGGTCGTCACATTCACGATATCTGTGTCGTAGTCCGGTTCTATCAGGTCAAAGTCTTCTGCCCCGGAGAAGGCAATTCCCGTTCGCTGCCCATAACCGCCAAACTCTACATCTTTATACGTTGTAATGTTGTAGCTGTCCAGGTCCGTCAGCGCTGCGGGAATCTCAACATCCAGCATATCCTCCATACGTGCCACGATCTGCTTGTAGGCCCAAAACGCTCCCACCATATTCCAGTGATGATCCGTCTTGAACTCCAATGCATAGTACCCGCCGGGATACGCCTCGAACGCAGGCCGCAGATCCAGTGAGGACACGCCCTGCTCATCCAGAGCCGCATAGAGTTTGTCCATTCCTTCGTTCAGGTATTCTACCTCTCCCGTCGGCAATTCCGGGTCAGTTGGTGAAACTTTGGACGGTGTCATTACGTAGAGCATCGGGATGTTCTGCGCCGCCAGCTTATCTTGCAGGGCTTTCATCGCATCCGCACTATATTGGATGTCCTCATCCTTCGGGCGGTCACTATCCAGGATCAGACAGCCATTGTTCAGTTTGACGACCTCGTTCATCCGCCGCTGCCCCAGCAGCCGCCGCACCCCGCCGTTCAGGTTTAAAAACATATCTTTGCCTAGAATCGACGCGGAAAAGTCTGCTTCCAGGGCGTTCTCAGTACCGGTGGCTTGGTTGTTGATGGCTGTCTTTGTCACGTAGGAATGCAGCAGCGTCAGGCAGCTGGCAAGGGATATGATGCCGATGGCCGCAAAGAACAGTACCGTGAGCAGGTGGTCTTGTATGTACTGCACAAGGTGGTGCTTCTGTATTACCTTCATGGACTTACTTCCTTACTAAAAGTTGAAATAGATGAATGGGTTGTGGGCCCCCAGCACCACAAAGGACACTGCCCATGCAAAGACCGCTATCTGCCCCAGGGGCAGCAGCACCTTTTGCCAGGCAGTTCCGGCGCGCCCTAAGCACAGCCGCTGGCCGCACACCTTGGTAATAGGGGTGGAGAACATGACCCCCAACAGCAAAAACACACCATATTCCCGAAAAGAACCTGTCACGGCGGCGCTCCATAACGGCAGGCCGCGCAGACCCAGCATCCCGAAGATATACTGCTTTGCGTCCGCAATACTCAGTGAGTTGAACAGCACCCAGCCGAAGTTGACGATGAGCAGCGTTACTACACGCCACCCCATCGCCGTCGCGCCGTTCAGCCGCTGCGGCTTGACAAGGAACTTTTCCACCAGCTGCATGACAAAGTACATCATGCCCCAAGCCAGGAAAGTGTAATTTGCACCGTGCCATAGGCCGGTCAAAAACCACACAACGAACAAATTAAAGATATGCCGCGCAGGTGTCACGCGGGAACCGCCCAGCGGGAAGTAGACGTAATCGCGGAACCACTGGCTCAGCGAGATATGCCAGCGGTGCCAAAAGTCCGTGACAGACTTTGCCATGTAGGGATAATTGAAGTTTTCCTCAAACTCAAAGCCGAACATCTTGCCCAGGCCGATTGCCATATCGGAATAGCCGCAGAAATCGAAGAAAATTTGCAGCGTGTAGGCCAGCGAGCCGACCCACAGCAGCGCCACGGATTTTTCCCCGTGTACGTCGAAAGCTGCCTCTGCCACAAGGGCGACATTGTTGGCGAGCAGCACTTTTTTTGCAGAAGCCGGCGATGAACCGCTGCACACCCTGGGAGAGTTTTTCCGGCGTGACCTTGCGGTCATCGATCTGTTCAGCGATCGTGCTGTACCGCACGATGGGACCCGCGATCAGCTGCGGGAAGAACGATATGTACAGCGCCAGCGAGAAAGGGTTGCGCTGCACGCGGGTCGTACCGCGGTAGACATCCACTACGTAGGACAGCGCCTGGAACGTAAAAAACGAGATGCCGATAGGCAGCGCAATGCTGGGCAGCTGCAGGTCGATGTGCAGCGCCTTACCCACCATATGCCCAAAGAAGTTCAGATATTTAAATACAAACAAAATGCCCAGATCACACGCCAGCGCCGCCAGCAGCCAGTCCCTGCGCCAGCGTTTTGACCCATAGCCGGGCAGTTCGATGAGCATAGCAAAAGCGTAGTTCAACACGATAGACGCCAGCATGACGAATACGAATTTTGGCTCTCCGTATGCGTAGAACAAAAGGCTGGCCGCCAACAGGATACCGTTTTTCAGCCGCTGCCCTGCAAGGCAGTAGAGCAGCAGCACAATCGGCAAAAACGCGAACAAAAATATCGCGCTTGAAAAAACCATTACAATATGTCCTTTCTGGGCAGTATCTTACTTACCCCCGCGTCTTGAGCCAGTATTCTCCCATGCTGCTGCCGGGTTTACCGGTGCATTCATCGTGGAGGTAGTCGGCCAGGCCGCAGGCAGCCGGGTCCCAGGCGAGGGCCTGGGCTTCGGTTTCGTACTCGACCTCGGCATACCAGAAGGCGGTGGGCAGGTCGGGATCCACGCAGTTGACTTCCAGCGTCAGCCCGCCGGGCAGCCGATAGCCGCGGCGCTCCTTGTGGATGAGCGGCTTACCTATTAAATGTTCGAGCTTGGCGAACAGTTCGGCATTGATTTCCGTTTCGATTTCCTCCCGGCTCAAACCGCCCGCACCTTTAAAGCAGAGCACCAGCGCCGTGCGCCCGCCCTGCAAAGCCTCGCGCCGGATGCGCACCGTGGGCCGCACGCTGATGTAACCTTGATCCATATTATAAACGGAGGTCTGCTCCAGCCCTGCCGGCCAGCCCGTGACCATCCATTTGCGTTCGATTTCCATTTTTATCCTTGCCTCCCCTGTAGGGGCCGGACATGTCCGGCCCTCAACCTATCCGTTATCGCTGCAATGCCGTACAGCAGCGGGCCGGGCATGCCCGGCCCCTACGGCGCTGCGCGTAGGGGCGGATTCCATATCCGCCCGCAAAGTTCCCGCTGCCATAAGGTCCATGGGAGGGATGAATCCCTCCCCTGCTATCTTTTATCCCTTATCTGAAATTATACCACATTCCGTCCGCCGCACGCACCTCACAATCCTGCCAGTTTTCCACTGAAAATTCTGCCCTGCTTTCGTCAAATTGCCACTTGCATTTTGCGGGCTTACCCCGTATAATAGAGGCATAACAGCAAGGGCGCTGCGAATGTGTTTTCGCAGCGCCCTTTTTCTGTAAATAGAGGAAATAAAGGAGTAAGAAGTATGGCAGCAACCGTTATGGAACTTTACGGCAGCAAAGTCTTCAACGAGCATGAGATGCGCGAGCGTCTGCCTAGCTCGACCTACAAGAGTCTGAAAGCGACGATTGAAAAGGGTCAGCCGCTTGACCTTGAGGTCGCCAATGTCGTGGCCAGCGTCATGAAGCGCTGGGCCATTGAGCAGGGCGCGACCCACTACACCCACTGGTTCCAGCCCCTGACCGGCATCACCAGTGAGAAGCACGACGGCTTTGTCAGCCCCCAGCCGGACGGCACTGCCATCATGGAGTTCTCCGGCAAAGAGCTGATCAAGGGCGAGCCGGATGCTTCCTCCTTCCCCTCCGGCGGTCTGCGCGCCACCGCCGAGGCCCGCGGCTATACCGCCTGGGATCCCACCAGCTACGCTTTCGTGAAGGACGACACGCTCTGCATTCCCACAGCGTTCTGCTCCTACACCGGCGAGGCTCTGGACAAAAAGACCCCGCTGCTGCGCTCGATGCAGGCCATCTCCGACCAGGCCTGCAAGGTGCTGCATCTGTTCGGCAAGGATGTTGACCGCGTGGTCACCACCGTCGGCCCCGAGCAGGAGTACTTCCTTATTAAAAAGGAAGACTACGAGAAGCGCCTTGACCTGGTGCTCTGCGGCCGCACGCTGTTCGGCTCCGCCCCCTCCAAGGGCCAGGAGCTGGAGGAGCACTACTTCGGCACCATCCGCCCCATCGTCTCCGGCTTTATGAAGGAGCTGGACGAGGAGCTGTGGAAGCTGGGCATCCCCGCCAAGACCAAGCACAATGAGGTTGCCCCCTGTCAGCATGAGCTGGCCCCCATCTACGACACCACCAACGTCGCCATCGATCACAACCTGCTGACGATGGAGATGATGAAGAAGATCGCCGACAAGCACGGCCTGGTCTGCCTGCAGCACGAGAAGCCTTTCGAGGGCGTCAACGGCAGCGGTAAACACAACAACTGGTCCATTGGCATCAAGCACGAAAACCTGCTGGATCCCGGCGACACCCCGATGGAGAACCTGCAGTTCATGGTGTTCCTGTCCGCTGTCATCAAGGCTGTTGACGACTACGCCGACCTGCTGCGCACCTCCGTCGCCACCCCGGGCAACGACCACCGCCTGGGTGCTAACGAGGCACCCCCGGCCATCATCTCTATCTTCGTCGGTGAGGAGCTGGAAGCTGTCATTGATGCCATCTGCACCGACTCCCCCTATGCGGGCCCGATCAAGATGAAGATGGATCTGGGTGTTGACGTCCTGCCCAAGTTCAGCAAGGATACCACCGACCGCAACCGTACCTCTCCCTTCGCCTTCACCGGCAACAAGTTTGAGTTCCGTATGCCCGGCTCTGCCGAGAACCTGTCCGACGCGAACACCATCCTGAACACCGCCGTGGCCAAGAGCCTGAAGGAGTTCGTGGCCGAGACCGCCGACGCCGCCGATTTTGAGTGCGCTGCCGCCGCCTGGGTCAAGAAAACGCTGAACGCCCACCGCCGCGTCATCTTCAACGGCAACGGCTACAGCGATGCGTGGGAGCAGGAGGCTGAGCGCCGCGGCCTGCCGAACCGCAAGTGCACCCCCGATGCTATGATTGCCCTGAAGGACGACAAGAACATCGCCCTGATGGAGGAGTTCGGCGTCCTGACCAAGACCGAGATGCTGAGCCGCTACGAGGTCGAGATGGAGCATTACTCCAAGATCCTCAACATCGAGGCCCGCACGATGCTCAAGATCGCCAACAAGCAGCTGATCCCCGCCGCCACCGCTTACATGGGGGAGGTCGCATCCAGCGCTGCTGCCAAGACCGCCGCAGTCGAGGGTATCTCCACCAAGGCCGAGACGAAGGTCCTGACCCGCCTGAGCAAGTACACTGACGAAATGTCCGACGCTGCCGATACCCTGACCGAAGTCACCGACAAGGTCAGCGCCATGGACGACGAGGCCGCCAAGGCACACGCCTTCCACGACGAGGTCATTCCCGCTATGGACGCCCTGCGTGCCGCCGCCGACGAGGCCGAGAGCCTGGTCGACGAGGACTACTGGCCGCTGCCCTGCTACTCTCGTATGCTGTTCTATACGGAGTAATTTAACCGTCACCCTCATGTTGTAGGGGTCGATGCCAGGCATCGGCCCGCACCCCCGCGGGCGGATGGCAAGCATCCGCCCCTACGACCAATCGCGGTTCCTACCGCATTTTACAATCGCCATTCTCCTTTTCCTATTTCTTACACCAGCTCGGAAGGCCCGCCTCGCACAAGGTGGGCCTTTCGAGTATGTGTGGCTTCCCCCTTGGGGGAAGGCTTTTACAGGAGGTTCCCTATGAAACGCACCGCACAGGACATTCTCAATTTTGTTGAGGACAACGACGTCAAGTTTGCCAAACTGACGTTCTGCGATATCTTCGGCAACCAGAAAAATGTCTCCCTCTTCGCCAGTGAGCTGCCCCGCGCTTTTGCCGAGGGCGTCAGCTTCGACGGCTCGTCCATCGCCGGGTTCATGAACGTGGAAGAGAGCGACCTGGTGCTCTGGCCCGACCCTGACACCGCCACCGTGCTGCCCTGGCGGCCTACCGAGGGCCGCGTCATCCGTATGTACTGCGATATCACGCTGCCCAACGGCAAACCGTTCGAGGGCAACTGCCGCGGCTACCTGCAATCCGTCGTCAAGCGCGCCCGCGCCATGGGCCTGACCTGCAATGTGGGCTGCGAGTGCGAGTTCTATCTGTTTGAGACGGACGAGAACGGCAACCCCACCCGCATCCCGCTGGATATGGGCGGCTATTTTGACATTCCGCCGCTGGACAAGGGCGAGAACATCCGCCGGGAGATCTGCTTTGCCATCGAGGAAATGGGCCTGCATCCCGAGCACAGCCACCACGAGAGCGGCCACGGCCAGAACGAGGTCTGCTTCCGCTACACCACGGCGCTGAAATCCGCCGATAATCTGAATACTTTCAAGAGCACGGTCAAAGCCATTGCGGCCCGCAACGGCCTGTTTGCCAGCTTTATGCCCAAGCCCCTTGCCAACCAGCCGGGCAGCGGCCTCCACGTCAATGTCTCGCTGCTGCGGGACGGCAAGAACCTGTTTGACGGTGATTTCACCCCCGACAGCGAGGCCGGGCATTTTGTGGCGGGCATCCTTGCCCACGCACGGGAGCTGACGGCCTTCTGCAACCCGGTTCCCAACTCCTACGCGCGGCTGGGTGCCAACGAGGCCCCGCTCTACGTGAGCTGGAGCCGCCAGAACCGCAGCCAGCTGGTGCGGCTGCCCAGCGCCCACGGCGAGTTCTGCCGCGTGGAGCTGCGCGGCCCGGACCCTGCGGGCAACCCGTATCTGGTCATCGGGCTGATTCTGGCAGCCGGCCTGGACGGCATCCAGCGCAAGCTGCCCCTGCCTGAGGCCGTGAACCGCAACCTGTTCCACCCCAGCGCTGCTGCCGGTCTGGAAAGTCTGCCCCACACCCTGCGCGAGGCCATCACCGTAGCAGGCCAGAGCGAGTTTATCAGCGCCGAGCTGCCGGTCGCGCTGCAAAATAAATACTTTGAGTACCAGACCCAGCTCTGCCACGACGCCGAATCCGCTCCCGACACCGACAGCTGGGAAAGAGCGCATAGCTTCCTGATTATTTGACCCTGCGACCCACCCGGAAATTTTCCGCCGCCCGCACACGGCAGGCACAAAAATTTATCAGGAAGGGAGGGCGGCCCATGGCCAAAGCATTGATCGTTTCGGCCGGGAACAACGCCAATGAATATTTAGCGCGGCATATCGGGGAACTGGGCTACACCCGCCCCACGATCGTTGCCAGCGGCGGTGAGGCACGCCGCCGCATGGACACAAACGACTATGAGGTCATCATCATCAATACGCCCCTGCCTGACGAGTTCGGCCATGAGCTGGGCACCGACGCGGTGCAAAAGACCGACGCCGGCGTCATTCTGCTGGCCAAGACCGGCACTGCCGAGCAGATCGCCGACAAATTGCAGGATTTCGGCGTGCTGGTGCTGGGCAAGCCGTTCACGGCGATCCAGTTCCGGCAGGCCGTACAGATCGCCGCCAGCAACTACAAGCGTTTGGCCGTGCTGCGCACCGAGAACGCCAAGCTGCTGGATAAGATCGCCCAGCTGCGGCTCGTTGACCGCGCAAAGTGCTATCTGATCGAGAAAAAGGGCATGACCGAGACCGAGGCCCACCGCCTCATCGAGAAGGGCGCGATGGATACCCGCCGCAGCCGCGGCGAGGTCGCGCAGGAGATTTTGGAGGCAGAAGAGGAAGAGTAACGCCTCAAGCCTTCCCCCTTCGGGGGAAGGTGGCCGAAGGCCGGATGAGGGGCGAGTTTGCCGCTATTGAGCCGCAAAAGGGCAAAAAGGCAAGCTCGCCCCTCATCAGTCCGCTTACGCGGACAGCTTCAGTCTCCGCGCTAAGAGCCGCCTCCGGCGGTTGCGCTTCGACACGCGCCTGCGGGCGCAGTCCCGAGGGGGAAGCCTTTTGGCGTAAAAAAGAGGACGCTTTCGCGTCCTCTTTTTTACATATACCCATATTTCCGGCGTCCCCACACAATAAACCCCGCCGTACACACCAGCGCCATGGCCTCGGCGGCCACGACAGCCAGCCAGATGCCGTCCACACCGATGAGGAGCGGCAGGGTCAAAATCGACACGATCTGGAACAGCAGCGTGCGCAAAAAGCTGATGGCCGCCGACACCGCGCCGTTGTTCAGCGCCGTGAAGAACGCCGAGCCGAAAATGTTGAACCCGGACAGAATAAAGCTGATGGAATACAGCTTCATGCCGTGTATCGTCAGCGCCAGCAGGCCCGCATCGTAGCCGACAAAGATTTTTGCCAAGGGGCCTGCCAGCAGCTCACTGGAAGCCAGCATCGCCACCCCGGCCACCGCAATGATGCCCGCACTTTTGCGCAGCAGGTTTTTCAGTTCGTCCTTATTGTCCGCGCCAAAGTGGTAGCTGACGATGGGCGCACAGCCCTGCGCATAGCCGATGAACACCGCCGCGAACACAAAGCCCACATACATAAGCACGCCGTAGGCCGCAACGCCGTCCGCGCCAAACAGCTTGAGCAGCTGGATGTTATACAGCGCGCTGACCAGCGACATGGAGATGTTCGTCATCAGCTCGCTCGCGCCGTTTGTGCAGGCCTTGAACAGCTCCCGCAGACTGAACAGCGGCTTGGTGAAATATAAGCGGCAGCCGGGGCGTCGCTTGATAAAGTAGAAGATGGGGGCCACGCCGCCGACCATCTGGCTGATGACGGTAGCCGCCGCCGCGCCGGCCAGGCCCAGCCCCGCCACACCTACAAGGACGAAGTCCAGCACCATGTTGGTCGCGCCCGCCGCCACCGTGAAGAACAGGCCCAGCTTGGGCTTTTCCGCGGCAATAAAGAAGCTCTGGAACAGGTATTGCAGCATGAACGCCGTCTGGAACGTCAGCAGAATGCGGCCATACAGCAGACAGCTGGGCAGCAGCTCCGGTGTTGCGCCCAGCAGCAGGGCCACAGGCTCCAACAGCGCAAGGCCGAAAGCGCTAAACAGCACACCCAGCACGGCGGTTGCCACCACCAGCATACTGAACAGCCGGTTTGCGCGCTTCTCATCGCCGGTGCCCAGCGTCATGGCAACAAGGGCGCTGCCGCCCGTGCCGATCATAAAGCCGAGGCAGCCCAGCATCTGAAGATACGGGTAGATGAGGTTCAGCGCTGTAAACGCCGTTTTACCCGCATAGTTCGAGACAAAGAAGCCATCCACGATGGTGTAGATGGAGGTAAAGATCATCATGATAATGGGCGATGCCGTGAATTTCAGCAGCCGCCCGGTGGTAAAGTGGTCGGATAGTTGGATCCGGTTTGATTTTGACATAAATGCTCCTGTTTTTACGGTAAACACGCTTGTAGGGGCGACCATTGGTCGTCTCAACAAGCGTTTTTCGACAGCCTGCGGGCCGGGCATACCCGGCCCCTACCGCGCAATTTTTTCAAACTCCTGCCGTAAGCATTCCAGATACCGCTGGGTCAGTCGGCAGTTCTGCTCGACCTCAGCAAGACCCTGACGGGTCATGGCCTGCTGCTCGGCTGCGATGACCGGCTCCACCGTGCGCTCGGCCAGGGCACGCCCCTCGTCCGTCAGGGTCACGATCTTACCGCTGTGCGCGCCATTTCCCGGGCAAAGCTCCACCAGCCCCTTTTTCACCATGGCGGCAACGGCAGAGTTCAGCGTCTGCTTGGGCTGCCCCCACTCTGCCGCCATACGGTTCTGGGTCTGCGGCTCATGCGTAGTGCGCAGCGCATACAGCACCCAGAACGCTGCGTCCGACAGGCCGCACCGCTGCGCCACCGCGTGGTACAGGGCGTTGCACTCATTGAACTGGCGGTTCGTTATTTCAAGCAGATCATATACCTGCCGCTGTTTCTCCTGCATAGGGCGCCTCTTTTCAAAATCCGATTTCGGATTTTTATTATAATCCGAAATCAGATTTATGTCAAGCCTACAAATTTTAACGCAGTTTTTTGTACACCTTTGCCATTGTGTGTCCGTTTTTCTGCTTTTATAATAGGAGTATAAAAGGGGGTTTTTACCATGTATCAGGCATCCCAGAACCGTTACTGTGTCCTGCCCTACCGCCGCTGCGGCGATAGCGGCCTGCTGCTGCCCGCCGTCTCGCTGGGGCTGTGGCATAATTTTGGCGACACGGCACCCTACGAAAATATGCGCGCGCTCTGCCGCACGGCGTTCGACAACGGCATCACCCATTTTGACCTTGCCAACAACTACGGCCCCGAGCCGGGCGCGGCCGAGCGGAATTTCGGTAAAATTCTGCGGGACGACCTCGGCGTCTACCGCGACGAGCTGATCATCTCCACCAAAGCCGGGTTCGAGATGTGGGACGGCCCCTACGGCAACTGGGGCAGCCGCAAGTACCTGTTGGCCAGCCTTGACCAAAGCCTGCGCCGCATGGGGCTGGACTATGTGGACATTTTCTACCACCACCGTATGGATCCGAACACCCCGCTGGAAGAGACAATGGGTGCGCTGGCACAGGCCGTGCGCAGCGGCAAAGCGCTGTATGTGGGCCTGTCCAACTACGACGGCCCGACACTGGAAAAGGCAGCGGCCATTCTGGACGAGCTGCACGTGCCGTTCGTCATCAACCAGAACCGCTATTCGATTTTCGACCGCACGGTGGAAAACAATGGGCTGAAAGAGACCGCCGCGAAGCTGCACAAGGGCATCATCACCTTCAGCCCGCTGGCGCAGGGCTTGCTGACGAACCGCTACCTGGACGGCATCCCGGCCGACAGCCGCGTACACACCGACGGGCGTTTTTTGAAGGAGAAGGACATCACGCCGGAGAAAATCGCAAAGATCCGCGCGTTGAATGAGATCGCCGCCGCCCGCGGCCAGACCCTGGCCGAAATGGCGCTGGCCTGGCTGCTGGGCCACGAGGAGATCACGACCGTTTTGATCGGCGCGTCCAAGACGCAGCAGATTTTGGATAACATCAAGGCCGTGCAGAACATGAAGTTTACAACCGAAGAATTGGCGGAAATCGACAGGATCAGCAAATAGAAAACGGCTTCCCCATGGGGGGAAGCCGTTTTTGTTGTAGGGTGGCCAGTCCTCTGGCCGCCGTGGCCGTTTGCGGCGGCGGGAAGTGCCCGGGAGGGATGAATCCCTCCCCTACAATGCGAACCGCAAAAAGGGATTTGGCGCAAGCTTGCGGGCCGGGCATGCCCGGCCCCTACAGGGCCGTCTCCTTTCCTTGCCCGCGTTCGCGGGCGGGGTCATCGGAACAACCGCTGTACGCGGTTGTTTTTTATTGTTGCGCCCTCTAAGGGGGTGCACCAATAAAAAATCCCCCATCGTCCGGAGCAGAGAACGATGAGGGCAAAACGCAATAAGCAGACCGCTAAAAAGGCGCAGAGCAAAACGCCAAAACGGAGGCGCAGCCTGTTATTGGCAGGAACCGTACCGGAGAGGCAAACAGCCGGTTGACGGTTCGAGGTTGGTTATGGTTAGCAGTTCCTAACCACGAGTATACTTTACCATATGGAAGCGCTGGTGTCAAGGGTTTTTCAAAAATAATTCCCACTATTTTTGTAGAAATTAGTTTTTCGGGGCATCGGGGTAATCCTGTACGTGCAGCAGCTGCTCCGCCGCAGCGATTTCCTCCGCCGTGGGCACGCGCACGCCGTCCAGCGGATAGGGAATCCCCAAATTCTGCCACTTGAACAGCCCCAGCGTGTGGTAGGGCAGAATTTCCACCCGGCGCACGGTGGGCAGCGCCTTGATAAACGCATCCAGCTGGCGCAGGCCGTCGGCATCGTCTGTCAGGCCGGGTACCAGCACATGGCGTATCCAGAGGTCAACGCCCCTGGCCGCCACATACTGCGCCATGGCCAGGATGTTTTTGTTGCTGTGGCCGGTCAGCTTCTTGTGCTTTTCGTCGTCAATTTCTTTTAAGTCGAGAATCACAAGGTCGGTGTTTTCCAGCAGTTTATCAAAGCGAGCCATCCACTCTGCGTCGTCAGGCGCAAAGGGCTGGGCGCTGGTGTCCAGCGCGGTCTGCACCTTTTTGGCGTGGGCCAGGCGGAACACCTCGCTGACAAAATCCATCTGCAGCAGCGGCTCGCCGCCGCTGATCGTCAGGCCGCCGTTGCTGCGCCAGTAGTTGCGGTAGCGGTAGGCGGCAGTAAAGGTCTCCTGCGGGGTCTTGGCGGTATCTTTGGTAAAGGCCCATGTCTCGGGGTTATGGCAGTATTGGCAGCGCATGGCGCACCCCTGCAAGAAGATGATATACCGCACGCCGGGACCATCGACCAGGCCGAAGGTCTCAACGGAATGGATGTAGCCTAAGGTTTCGGACATAAAGTGTGCCTCCGTTTATTGGGAAAATGAATTGGTAGGGGGCGGCGTCCTCGACGCCCCGCGGCTGCCGCACACGTCCCGGGAGGGATAAATCCCTCCCCTACGCATTCCTTTTGCGGGCGCTTGTAGGGCGGCCAGCCCTCTGGCCGCCGCGGAGGGTCAAGACCCCTCCCTGCGATGCGAACCGTGAAAGGGGCAGCGCCGTAAACCTGCGGGCCGGGCATGCCCGGCCCCTACCGGGTGGTATAACACAGTATACCACAAAAAAGCCCGCAGCCGCAGCTGCGGGCCTTATTCAGCTTAGAAAATCACAGGACCTTATGGCAGGTACGCGCAATAACATCCAGCTGCTGCTCCTTGGTCAGGTCGATGAACTTGACCGCGTAGCCGGAGACACGGATGGTGAAGTTGGCGTACTCCTCCTTCTCGGGGTGCTCCATGGCGTCCAGCAGCTTCTCGGTGCCAAAGACGTTGACATTCAGATGGTGGGCACCCTGGTCAAAGTAGCCGTCCATAACCTGCACAAGGTTGGTCACGCGCTCGCCCTCGCTGTGGCCCAGGGCATCAGGGTTGATGGTCTGGGTGTTGGAGATGCCGTCCAGCGCCCAGTGGTAGGGCAGCTTGGCAACGGAGTTGAGGGACGCCAGCAGGCCGTGGGTCTCAGCGCCGTAGCTCGGGTTGCCGCCGGGGGCAAACGGAGTGTATGCCTTGCGGCCGTCGGGCATAGCGCCGGTGGCCTTGCCGTAGACGACGTTGGAGGTGATGGTCAGGATGGAGGTCGTCGGCTCAGAGTTGCGGTAGGTGTGGCGGCGCTTGATCTTTTCCAGGAAGCTGCGCAGCAGCTCGACGGCGATATCGTCGGCGCGGTCATCATCGTTGCCGTACTTCGGGAAGTCGCCCTCGATCTCGTAATCGGTGACGAGGCCCTGCTCATTGCGGATGCACTTGACCTTGGCATACTTGATGGCGGACAGAGAGTCGACCACATGGCTGAAGCCCGCAATGCCGGTCGCGAAGGTGCGGCGGACCTCGGTGTCGATCAGGGCCATCTCGGCAGCCTCATAGTAGTACTTGTCGTGCATATACTGGATGAGGTTCAGGATGTTGACGTACAGGCCAGCCAGCCAGTCCATCATGACATCGTACTTGGCCATGACCTCATTGTAGTCGAGATACTCAGCGGTGATGGGCGCGTAAGCGGGGCCGACCTGCTCGCCGAGTTTCTCATCGACGCCGCCGTTGATGGCGTACAGCAGGCACTTGGCAAGGTTCGCGCGGGCACCGAAGAACTGCATCTCCTTGCCGGTCTGGGTGGCAGAAACGCAGCAGCAGATGGAGTAGTCATCGCCCCAGACAGGCTTCATGACATCGTCGTTCTCATACTGGACACTGGAGGTGTCGATGGAGATCTTGGACGCATAATCCTTGAAGGTCTTGGGCAGGGCGCTGGAGTACAGCACCGTCATGTTCGGCTCGGGGGCGGGGCCCATGTTCTCGAGGGTGTGCAGGAAGCGGAAGTCGTTCTTGGTGACCATGGAGCGGCCATCCATGCCGATGCCGCCGACCTCGAGGGTCGCCCAGACGGGGTCGCCGCTGAACAGCTGGTTGTAGCTGGGGATGCGGGCGAACTTGACCATACGGAACTTCATGACCATGTGGTCGATCAGCTCCTGCGCCTCGGTCTCGGTCAGGGTGCCGTTGTCGAGGTCGCGCTGGATGTAGATATCCAGGAAGGTGGACACGCGGCCGACGGACATAGCCGCGCCGTTCTGGGTCTTGATGGCGGCCAGATAGCCGAAGTACAGCCACTGGACAGCCTCCTTGGCGTTGGCAGCAGGCTGGGAGATGTCGAAGCCGTAGGCGGCAGCCATCTCCTTCATGCCTTTCAGGGCAGAAATCTGCATTGCAATTTCTTCGCGCTGGCGGACGACCTCCTCGGTCATCGTGCCGTCGCCGCAGTTGGCAAAGTCGTTCTGCTTGGCCTTGATGAGGTAATCGACGCCGTACAGGGCTACGCGGCGGTAGTCGCCGACGATACGGCCGCGACCGTAGGTGTCGGGCAGACCGGTGACGATGTGGCTGTGGCGTGCCTTCTTCATCTCGGGGGTGTAGGCATCAAACACAGCCTGATTATGGGTGCGGGTGTACTTGGTGAAAATCTCGTGCAGCTTTTCGCTGGGCTGGTAGCCGTAGGTGGTGCAGGCCTGTTCCGCCATCTTGATGCCGCCGTAGGGCATGAAGGCGCGCTTTAGGGGCTTGTCGGTCTGCAGGCCGACGACCTTTTCAAGGTCCTTCAGCTCGGGGTCGATGTAGCCGGGGCCGTAAGCGGTCAGACCGGAGACGACTTCGGTCTCCATGTCCAGAACGCCGCCCTTGGCGCGCTCGGCCTTCTGCAATTTCTGCAGAGCGCCCCACAGCTTGTTGGTAGCGTCGGTCGGGCCGGCGAGGAAGCTCTCATCGCCGTCATAAGGGGTGTAGTTCTTCTGGATGAAGTCACGCGTGTTGACTTCCTCTTTCCAGATGCGGCCTTCAAAGCCTTCCCACTGTTTGAAATCTGTCATTATGCACCTCTTTTAAGTTATGGACAGCCGGGTTTTCCCACCCGGCAAAGATACTATACCAAAAAATCAGGGTTTGCGTATGTTGTCTCGGCAACATTACAGAAATTTTACAAAGCTTCTTGCGCCAAAAACGCGCGATTGTTTCTACAGATGCGTAGGGGCGGGGCTCTGCTCCACCCCTACCGCACGCTTTTTGTCAAGCCCGAAGATTTTTCCCTGTTATTTACTTTTTAATATTAAACGCCCCAAATCCCGGGTACTGCGCAGCGCCGCCAAGCTCTTCCTCGATGCGGAGCAGCTGGTTGTACTTGGCAACGCGCTCACTGCGGCTGGGGGCACCGGTCTTGATCTGGCAGGTGTTCAGCGCAACGGCCAGGTCGGCAATGGTGGTGTCCTCGGTCTCGCCGGAGCGGTGGGAGGCAATGGCGGTGTAACCGGCCTTGTGGGCCATCTTGATGGCCTCCAGCGTCTCAGAGACAGAACCGATCTGGTTCAGCTTGATGAGGATGGAGTTGCCGCAGCCCAGGCTAATGCCCTTGGACAGGCGCTCGGTGTTGGTGACAAACAAGTCGTCGCCAACCAGCTGCACCTTGCCGCCCAGCTCCTTGGTCATGTGCTGCCAGCCTTCCCAGTCCTCCTCGTCGAGGCCGTCCTCGATGGAGTAGATCGGATATTTCTCGACCAGCCGCTTCCAGTGCTCGACCAGTTCCTCACTGGTAAAGACCTTGCCGCACTTGGGCAGCTTGTACTCGCCCTTCTTGCTTCCCTTCCACTCGCTGGAGGCGGCATCCATAGCCAGGACGAAGTCCTTGCCGGGCACGTAACCGGCCTTCTCAATAGCCTCGAGGATATACTGGATGGCCTCCTCGTCGCTGGCCAAATCAGGCGCAAAGCCGCCCTCGTCACCGACGGAGGTAGCCAAGCCCTTGCTCTTCAGCAGCGCCTGCAAGGCGTGGAACACCTCGGTGCACCAGCGCAGGCCCTCTTTGAAGCTGGGGGCACCGGCGGGCATGATCATGAATTCCTGCACATCCACGGTGTTGGCCGCGTGTGCGCCGCCGTTCAGAATGTTCATCATGGGCACAGGCAGCTTATTGCCGGACACGCCGCCCAGGAAGCGGTACAGGGGCACATCCAGAGAGATGGCGGCTGCGCGGGCCGCGGCGATGGAGACGGCCAGGATAGCGTTTGCGCCGAGGTTGGACTTATCCTTGGTGCCGTCGGCTTTCAGCATAGCGGCATCGACGGCGTAGATGTCAGAGGCGTCCATGCCGACAAGAGCCTCGTTGATGGTGGTGTTGATGTTCTCCACGGCCTTGCTGACGCCCTTGCCGCCGAAACGGCTCTTGTCGCCGTCGCGCAGCTCCAGGGCCTCAAATTCGCCGGTGGAAGCGCCGCTGGGGGCAGCGCCGCGGCCGATAGTGCCGTCCGCCAGCCAAACCTCGGCCTCAACGGTGGGGTTGCCGCGGGAGTCGATGATCTCGCGGCCAATGACTTTCTCAATTTCCAGATAGCTCATGATGCAAAGTCCTTTCTCTATAAAATACTTTTTACAGTATGCCCGGAAGGGGACAACGCGATACCATTTGGTTAGTGACTTCTAACCAGCCATAAGATAGCATAGACTAACCGCATTTGTCAAGGGGTATAAAAAAACAGCCGTCCGGCACATCAGACAGCTGAAACCGATAGTAAATTTGGCACAGCGAACATTTTGCCCTGTATCACGCTAGTTGTAGGGGGCGGCATCCCCGACTCCCCGCAAGTTGGCATGCGGTTTCCTCAGAGGTTGTAGGGCGGCCTGCCCTCAGGCCGCCCCGGAGGGGTCAAGACCCCGCCCTACAATGGCAACAGATAAATGGGTAGCCACCTCAAGGTCGCAGGCCGGGCACGCCCGGCCCCTACGGAGGTATAACCACACTCTTTTTCCAAGGTGTTTGCCGCGCACTTGACAAATTTTGCGCCGCGCAGTAAGATAGTCTAAACTAACAGTTAATCCATGCTAACCACAACCACTGGAAGGGAGACGCGGCTATGGCAAACCAGACACAGCGGCCGGACACCGCGCTGCACAATACAAGCCATCTGATGCAATATCATGACCTGATCGAGAGCATCGTCGCCGCCATGGACGCCCGCGATGCCTACACCGCCAAGCACTCCGACCGGGTAGCCGACATGGTACTGGTGCTGGCCACCGCCCTGGATTTGAGCGAGGATGAGACGACGCTCCTTCACATGGCCGCCCACCTGCACGATATCGGCAAGATTGCCGTGCCGGATTCCGTGCTGCGCAAGGCCGGGCCTTTGACCAACCCCGAGTGGGAGGAAATGCGCCGCCACCCCGTCACCGGGTATGAAATTCTTCGCAAGGTCGATGATTTCAAAGAGATTGCCGTGCTGGTGCGCCACCATCATGAGCGGTGGGACGGCCGCGGCTACCCCGACGGCCTGCGCGGCGCCGATATCCCGCTGGGGTCGCGCATTCTGGCGGTGGCGGATTCCATCGACGCCATGATGAGCAGCCGCAGTTACCGCCCGGCCATGACCAGCGCCGCCTGCCGCCGCGAAATTGAACGCAACAGCGGCATTATGTATGACCCCAGCGTGGCCGCCGCCGCGCTGGAGCATTGGGACGAGTTGGTCAGCCGCTATGCCGAGGCCGACACACCCCAGACGCCCTACTTTGACCGGATGCAGCTGGAGCACACCCGCCAGGCCCACGACTACCTGCTGACCCACCAGGGCAGCCGTATTACCCTGCCCGAGCTGGCCGCGCGGTTCCATCTTTCCCAAAGCTCGCTGAAGATCTGCTTTAAGGCGCTGTACGGCGTGCCGGTGGCCAGCTACCTGCGCGGGCTGCGAATGGACACCGCCGCCCAGCTTTTGCAGGAGAGCGACCTGCCGGTGGCCGAGATCGCGCACCGTGTCGGCTACGAGGACCCCAGCCGGTTTGCCGCGGCCTTCCGCCGCCACACCGGCCGCCGCCCCACAGAGCTGCGTCGGGTAGCGTGCCCGACGGTCCAGCGGCCCGCCAGCGGTGTGTGATCCACACATAAAATCCAATCTGCACATCACCCGTCTTTTTGGTCTAACCCAGTCATAACTAACCGTTGTAAAATTATGTTTAAACCTTACAGGTTCGCCCTTTAGGGCACAATTTATATAAGACAACACCGCACAATTCCCGCCTGACGGCTTAAGCACCGCTCCGGCGGCTGCGGCACGGCATCTGCGTTGCCAAAATGCTCGATAAGACATCCAGTATTATCTGCGCTTTTGGCTTAGCAGCTGCCGCACCTCGCTCGCCGTATCGGCACTTAGAATTATGCGGTATTGCCATAACTTTTTGTAAAGGGGATTTGAACTATGAATTGGGCAAAGATTGGTTTGTTTGCAGGCGGCGCACTGTTTGGTTCCGCCGGTATTGAGCTTCTGACCAGCAAGGACGCGAAGAAGGTGTACACCCAGTGCACCGCCGCCGTGCTGCGCATGAAGGATCAGGTCATGAAGACCGCCACCAGCCTGCAGGAGAACTGCGGTGACATCCTGGCCGACGCCAAGGAGATCAACGAGCAGCGCGCCGCCGAGGATGACGCCGTTGTTGAGGACGCCGCCGACAAGGCCGCCGAGTAATTTTTGACAGATTACTGCAAATGCAGCCGACGCCATGTAGGGGCGGCATATAGGCCGCCCGCAACCACACGGCGGACGACTACTAGCGGGTAGGCTGCGGGGCGCATATATGCGCCCCCTACACCTCTACTGCGTTTTAACGCTTGCTAAAAAAGCCTTCCCCACCTACCGGGGAAGCCTTTTTTATTTCTTGGGAGAGTAGCTTATGAAATGGAATATTCTGCACGAGAGCCGCGGGCGGATGCGCCTGCACCTCAACAAAAAGCGGATGTCTTTAGCCGAGGCAGACCAGCTGCAGGACTACCTGACTGCCCTGCCCAGTGTGCGCACTGCCGCCGTGTATGAGCGCACCTGTGACGTCGTGGTCGTCTACACCGCTGACCGCGCCGGGGTCGTCAAGGGGCTGGCCGCTTTCAAGTTCGATGTGGAGGCCCTGGCCGAAGTCCCGGCCAACAGCCCCCGCGCCGTCAACCGCGAATATCAGGAAAAGCTCGTCAATATGACGATCTTCCACTTTGCGCGCAATCTGTTCCTGCCTGCACCGCTGCGCATGGCCTACACGCTGGTGCGCAGCGTGCCCTACGTTTTCCACGGTCTGCGCTGCCTGTGGCGGCGCAAGCTGGAAGTCGAAGTGCTCGACGCGCTGTCCATCGGCGTTTCGATGCTGCGCGGCGACTTCTCGACCGCCGGGTCGGTCATGTTCCTGCTGCGCCTGGGCGAACTGCTGGAAGAATGGACCCGCAAGAAGTCCCTGGGCGACCTGGCCCGCTGTATGTCGCTGAATGTCGACCGCGTCTGGCAGCAGACCGCCGAGGGCGAAGTGCTGGTGCCGATTTCCCAGGTCCGCGCAGGCGACGCCATCGTCGTACACACCGGCAGTGTCATCCCGCTGGACGGCAAAGTGCTGGACGGCGAGGCCAGCGTCAACCAGGCATCGCTGACCGGCGAGGCCGAGCCTGTGCGCAAGTCGAACGGTGCCGTCGTCTACGCCGGCACCGTCGTCGAGGAAGGCCAGATCACCGTGACTGTGGAGCAGCAGGCCGGCAACGGCCGCTATGACCAGATCGTCAAGATGATCGAGAATTCCGAGAAGCTGAAGTCTGCCAGCGAGACCCGCGCTGCGGCCCTGGCGGACAAGCTGGTACCGTACAGTCTGCTGGGCACCGCTGTGACCTACGCGCTGACCCGCAACGTGACCCGCGCGATCTCGATTCTGATGGTCGATTTTTCCTGTGCGCTCAAGCTGTCTATGCCGCTGGCCGTGCTGTCCGCCATGCGCGAGTGCGGCAGCTACCACATCACAGTCAAGGGCGGCAAATATCTTGAGGCCTTGGCCAACGCCGACACCATCGTGTTTGACAAGACCGGCACGCTGACCCACGCGACCCCCACCGTCGTGCAGGTCGTGCCCTTCGGCACCCGCACTGAGGACGAAGTCCTGCAGATCGCGGCCTGCCTGGAAGAGCACTACCCCCACTCGATGGCGAACGCCGTCGTCCAGGCGGCCGCCGCGAAGGGCATCCGCCACGACGAGATGCACAGCGAGGTGCAGTACGTCGTCGCCCACGGCATCGCCAGCCAGATTGGCGGCGAGAAGGCCGTCATCGGCAGCCAGCACTTTGTCTTTGAGGACGAGGGCTGCTGCATCCCGACGGCCGAGTGCGATAAATTCGACGCATTACCGCCAGAATATTCCCACCTGTATCTTGCCATCGGCGGTGTGCTGGCCGGTGTCATCTGCATTGCCGACCCCCTGCGCGAGGAAGCCGCCGAGGTGCTGCGCCAACTGCGCAGCTTAGGCATCCGCAAGGCCGTCATGATGACCGGCGACAACGACCGCACGGCGTCGGTGATTGCCAACCAGGTCGGCGTGGACCGCTACTACTCCGAGGTCTTGCCCGAGGACAAAGCCAACTTTGTGGAGGCCGAAAAAGCCGCCGGGCACACCGTTATCATGCTGGGCGACGGCATCAACGACTCCCCTGCCCTGTCCGCCGCTGACGTCGGCATTGCCATCAGCGACGGCGCGGCCATTGCCCGGGAAATTGCGGATATCACGATTGCCGCCGACAGCCTGCGCGAGCTGGTGATTTTGAAGAGCATCGCCAACGGCCTGCAAAAGCGCACGAAGGCGAACTACCGCTTTATCATGAGCTTCAACAGCTCCCTGATCGTGCTGGGTGCCATGGGCATCCTGCCTCCCGCCACCTCCGCCCTGCTGCACAACGCCTCGACCCTCGGCGTCAGCTTAAAGAGCATGACGAATTTGCTGGGGTAAAATTTTCCAGCCTTCCTCCCGAGGGGGAAGGTGGCCCCGCAGGGCCGGATGAGGGGCGGATGTGCCGGTGTTTCCCGGTAAAAGGGTTGCCGCGGCGTGGTTCTGCGGGCGAACAATGTTCGCCCCTACACGCTCTGCCCCGGTGCCCACCATCACAACCAAAAATTTTTCCCATAAAAACCACCCCGCCCGGGCCATCACGCCCGGGCGGGGTTTCTGTGTTATCCTCGTTTTTCCACATTCTTGGTTGCGATCACATCCACGCCGGTGTCGGCGGCATTGGGCAAAATCACCTGCCCGATCACCACCGGCGCAGCGACCTCCACCGCTTTCAACGCGCGGATGATATCGAAAATCTTGCCCTTCGGGATATCGCTGCGGGTCTTGCAGCTCACGGCGGCCAACGAACCGCCTGTCACGCGCACCGTCGTGGTCACGATGCGGGTGGGGGCCGTCACTTCCTTGCGGGCGTAGGCGTCGCCCCGCGGGCAGGTGTTGCCGCGCACCGACACCACCGCGCCACCGTCCAGTTCCACCGTCAGGGCGCAGCCCATCGGGCAGCCGATGCAGGTCAATTCACGTTTTTCCATCGTCAGCCCTCCTCCAAAGTCACGGTCACGGCGTCGCCTGCGCCGCGCAGCAGGTCGGCTTTCAGCCGCACAGTCTCCATCTCACCGGGGGCCAGCACAGGCCGCCGACGGCTGAAAATGCAGGTATCACCCAGGTAGACCGCGATTTTTTTGTTTTTGTACACGCCGCCCACCCGGAAGCGCAGCGTCACGGTGTCGCCCGCGCAGTCGGGGCGGATGGCCGTGGGCACGGTGTAGCGCACACCGTTTTCGCAGCGCACAGGCAGTGTACGCCCGGCTGCGTGTTCGCTTTTCAGAATGTACGCGGCGGCGTGTTCGCCCGCTGCCCCCGCTTCCTCGGAGACATAGTCCACCAGGTCATGTACGTGGAGCACGTTGCCCGCCGCAAACACGCCGGGGATGTTCGTCTCCAGGCTCTCGTTCACGCTGGGGCCGCCGGTGATGGGACTGAGCGCCACCCCCGCCGCGCGGCTCAGCTCATTCTCGGGCAGCAGCCCGCAGGAGAGCAGCAGCGTGTCACAGTCGTAATGTTCCTCGGTGCCGGGGATGGGCTTGCCGTTTTCGACCTGCGCGATCGTGATGCCGGTCACGCGCTCTTTGCCCTGGATATCCACCACGGTATGACTCAGTTTCAGCGGGATGTCGAAATCATCGAGGCACTGTACAATATTGCGCTTCAAACCGCCGGAGTAGGGCATCAGCTCGGCCACGCAGAGGACCTTTGCGCCCTCCAGCGTCATGCGCCGCGCCATGATAAGCCCGATATCGCCGCTGCCCAGGATCACGACCCGCCGCCCGGGGAGATACCCCTCCATGTTGACGAGCCGCTGCGCCGTGCCTGCGGTAAAGATGCCCGCCGGGCGGTAGCCCGGGATGTTCAGCGCACCGCGCGGGCGCTCACGGCAGCCCATGGCCAGAATCACGGCCTTGGGGTGCAGCTGGAACAGGCCGTCCGATTTGTTCATGGCCGTCACGGTCTTGTCCGCCGCCAGATCCAGCACCATGGTGTTGAGCTTATATTCGATGCCCAGCGCTTGCACCTGCGCGATGAACCGTGCGGCGTACTCGGGGCCGGTCAATTCTTCTTTGAAGGTATGCAGCCCAAAACCGTTGTGGATGCACTGGTTCAGGATGCCGCCCAGCTCACTGTCGCGCTCCAGAATCAGGATGTCCTGCACGCCGTTTTTGCGTGCCGCCACGGCTGCCGCCAGCCCGGCAGGGCCGCCGCCGATGATGACCAAATCTACATTTTTCATTGCCGCAGCCCCCCTTTCAAAACGCATCTTTATTTGTGCCGACGATGATTTTGGAGTTACCGCCGGATTTTGTGATTTCACTTTGGGCCACGCCCAGCTCCCGCGCCAATATCTCCATGACGCGGGGGCTGCAGAAGCCCGCCTGGCAGCGGCCCATGCCCGCGCGGGTGCGCCGTTTGACACCGTCCAGGCTGCGTGCGCCGGGCGTGCGGTGGATGGCGTCGATGATTTCGCCCTCGGTCACGCTCTCGCATCGGCAGATGATTTGGCCGTAGGCCGGGTTTTGTTTAATAAGTTCGGCCCGCGCGGCAAAATCCAGCGCCTTGGGATCCAGGATGCCCTTGCGTGTCGGGTCAAAGGCCGGGTTTTCCTTTAGCTGCAAGCTGTCCCGCACAATGCCCGCCACCATCGCGCCGATGGCCGGGGCGCTGGACAGGCCCGGGGACTCGATGGCCGCGCAGTCCACAAAGCCGGGGGCGATCTCCCCGATGAAAAAGTCATGCCGTGCCTCGTGGGCGCGCAGGCCCGCAAAGCTCGTGATGGTCTGGCGCAGCGGGATATCCTTGACCGCCAGCCCGGATTTTGTGCGCACCTCGTCCAGGCCCGCCGCCGTTGTGGCGGTAGCCTCCTTGTCGTCCACATCGATGGCCGTGGGGCCAACCAGCAGGTTGCCGTGGACCGTGGGCGTGACCAGCACGCCCTTGCCGTACTTGCCCGGCAGCTGGAACACCGTGTGCCGCACGTGTTGTCCGGCCGTGTGGTCCAACAGGAAGTAATCCCCGCGCCGCGCGGTAATTTTCATCGGGTGGGCAGCGTCGGCCAGGTTGTGCAGCGTGTCGGCGTAGACGCCCGCCGCATTGACGATGCAGCGCGCCTGGCAGCTGCCGCGGTCGGTATCGACCTGCCAATCGCCCCCGGGCAGTGGGTGCAGACCGGTGACTTTGGTGTCAAACCGGAACTGCACGCCGTTTTTGGCTGCGTTTTCGGCCAGGGCGTAGGTCAGGCCAAAGGGGCAGACGATGCCGCCGGTGGGTGCCCACAGGGCGGCGACGGCGGTGTCGGCAATGTTCGGTTCCATCGTGACCAACTCGTCGCGCTCGACGATGCGCAGCCCTTCCACGCCGTTGGCGACGCCGTTCTCGTAGAGTTTTTGCAGCGCGGGGCGGTCGTCCTCACTCAGGCAGACGACAAGACTGCCGCACTGGTCGTAGGCAAAGTCCAACTCCTTGGCAAGGGCAGGCATACGGCGGCTGCCCTCGACGTTGAGCTGCGCCATCAGGCTGCCGTTTGCGGCGTCGTACCCGGCGTGAACGATGGCGCTGTTGGCCTTGGACGTGCCGCAGCAGACGTCCTCCTCTTTCTCCAGCACCAGAATATCCGCGTTATAGCGCGAAAGTTCCCGTGCGCAGGCACACCCAGACACGCCCGCGCCAATGATGATGATATCGTGCATATATTGTACCTCGTTTGTTGGTTCGTGCGGTTGGAGTGGCTTCCCCCCCTAAGGGGAAGGCTTTGGGTCAATCCTCCTTCGCCCAGCCGTAGCTGCAGCGCACGGCCTTATTCCAGCCCTGGATGCGCCTGGTGCGCTCGGCTTCGGTCAGGGCGGGCACAAATTCGCGATCCACCGACCAGTTTTTCAGTACGTCGTCTGTGGACTGCCAGTACCCCACCGCCAGCCCGGCCAGATAGGCCGCGCCCAGCGCCGTGGTCTCCACGCAGCAGGGCCGCTTGACCGGCCGGGCGCTGATGTCCGCCATCGTCTGCATCAAATAATTGTTAGCGCACGCGCCGCCGTCCACCTTCAGCGCTGTCAGCGGAATGCCGGCATCCGCCTGCATCGCGGTCAGCACGTCGTTGATCTGGTAGCACAGGCTGTCCAGTGTCGCGCGGATGATGTGGTTTTTGTTCACGCCGCGCGTCAGCCCCACGATGGCCCCGCGGGCGTACTGGTCCCAGTGGGGTGCGCCCAGGCCGGTGAACGCGGGCACAACGTAACAGCCGTTCGTGTCCTTGACCTTCTGGGCCATGTACTCGCTGTCGCGGGCGTCCTCCAGCAGATGCAACTCGTCCCGCAGCCACTGGATGGCCGCGCCGGCCACAAAAATAGAACCTTCCAGCGCGTAATTTACCTTGCCGTCCAGTCCCCACGCCACCGTCGTGACCAGTCCGTTGTGGGAGAATACCGGCTTTTCCCCGGTGTTCATCAGCAGAAAGCCGCCGGTGCCGAAGGTGCTTTTCGCCTCGCCCTTGGTAAAGCAGGTCTGGCCGAACAGTGCGGCCTGCTGGTCACCCGCCGCGCCCGCAATTTTGATCTCGCCGCCAAAGTGCATCGGGTCGGCGTACTCGTAAAATTCGCTGTTGGGCACAGGCTTCGGCAGCATACAGCGCGGTATATCGAGGATTTGCAGAATCTCGTCGTCCCAGTCCAGCGTGTGGATGTTGAACAGCATCGTCCGGCTGGCGTTGGAGTAGTCGGTCACGTGGATCTTGCCGCAGGTCAGCTTCCAGATCAGCCAGGTCTCCACCGTGCCGAACAGCAAATCGCCCCGCTCGGCCCGCGCGCGCACGCCGGGGACGTTATCGAGTATCCACTTTAACTTTGTGGCCGAGAAGTAGGCATCAATGACAAGGCCGGTCTTTTCGCGGAACTTTTCGGTCAGGCCGCGGGCTTTCAGCTCGTCGCAGTATTCGCTGGTGCGGCGGCACTGCCAGACAATGGCGTGGCAGACCGGCTCGCCGGTGTCACGATCCCAGACGATGGTCGTCTCGCGCTGGTTCGTGATGCCGATGGCAGCGATATCCTCCGCCGACGCGCCGATCTGGTTCATGGCCGAGAGCGCCACGCCGAGCTGGGTGGTCCAGATTTCGTTGGCGTCATGCTCGACCCAGCCCGGTTTTGGGAAGTACTGGGTAAATTCCTTTTGTGCCACACTGCACATTTCGCCCCGGGCGTTAAAGAGGATGCAGCGGTTCGACGTCGTACCGGCGTCCAGCGCCATAATGTACTTTTGGTTAGCCATCGCAATTCTCCTTTATCCTTTATAATAATGGAAAACCGATATTTGCCTTTATTATACAGGATGTTCATCTTTTATGCGCGTGGCAAATGTACCAAAGATTTGTGCAGATTTTTGGTATTGCGACACCAAAAGTGAAGAATTTCCCCTCTGAACGCCTATGCTATGAAAATCACTTTCTTAATAATCATTGATTTTTTAACATTTTTGGGCAAAAATCAATGGTCTGTTTGAATTATGCACAAAAAGTCCGTCGAAAATTCAGCTTTTCGCTGATTCTGCGAAAAACGCTTTCTTTTTTGTGAAGAATATGTTAAGATGAGATTAACAAAGTGCGCTGTTCGCAGAACCAGGCGGCCCCGCACCGAGTTGGGAAAGACCCACTCACAATTTTTGGAGGAATGCTTTTATGATGAAGTATCTGCAGAAGCTCGGCAAAGCTCTTATGCTTCCCGTTGCTGCACTGCCTGTCTGTGGTATCCTGATGGGCATTGGTTACGCTTTCGCTCCCGCTGTTATGGGTGCTGAGGGCGCAACTTCCGGTTTCGCTTACACTCTCGGTTTCCTGCTGATCAAGGCCGGCGGCGCCCTGATCGACAACATGGCCTGGCTGTTCGCCATCGGCGCTGCCGTCGGTCTGTCTGATGACCACGACGGCACTGCCGGTCTGGCCGGTCTGGTCAGCTTCCTGATGATGCAGCAGCTGCTCAGCCCCGGCGTTGTCGGTGCTGTCCGCACGCTGGAGGAAGGCACCGTCGATTACATTGCTTTCAGCAAGATCGCCGGCAACTCCTTCATCGGCATCCTGGCCGCCATCATCGGTGCTGCCTGCTACAACAAGTTCAAGAACACCCAGCTGCCTGACTGGCTGGCATTCTTCAGCGGCAAGCGCAGCGTTGCTATCGTGACCGCCGTTGTTTCCATCGTGGTTTCCGTTGTTCTGCTGTTCGTCTGGCCCGTCATCTTCGGCGCTCTGGTTGCCCTCGGCAACGGCATTGCCAAGATGAACGGCATCGGCGCCGGCATCTACGCTTTCCTGAACCGTCTGCTGATCCCCACCGGCCTGCATCACGCTCTGAACAACGTGTTCTGGTTCGACACCATCGGTCTGGGCGACCTGAGCCACTACTGGGCCGGCGATGTCACCGGTCAGAATGGTGTCAATTGGGACCTCGGCATGTACATGTCCGGCTTCTTCCCCTGCATGATGTTCGGTATTGCCGGTGCTGCTCTGGCCATGGTCCAGACTGCCAAGAACAAGAAGGCTGCTATCGGTCTGGTTGTTTCCGCTGCTATCTGCGCTTTCGTCTGCGGCGTTACCGAGCCGTTCGAGTTCGGCTTCATGTTCCTCTGCTTCCCCCTGTATGTTGTCTATGCTGCTCTGTACGGCATCTTCACCATCATCACCTACTACTCCGGCTTCCGCGCAGGCTTCTGCTTCTCCGCCGGTGCTACCGACCTGATCTTCTCCGCCAGCCTGCCCGCACATGCTAAGACCTGGATGATCATCCCTCTGGGCATCGCCGCTTTCGTTGTCTTCTATCTGGTCTTCAAGTTCGCTATCGTCAAGTTCGACCTGAAGACTCCCGGCCGTGAGGACGAGGATGCCGAGGCTGCTGAGGCCAACATCACCCTCGCCAACAACGACTTCACCGCCATCGCCTCCGGCGTTCTGGCTGCTGTCGGCGGCAAGGACAATGTTGCCAACGTTGACTACTGCGCCACTCGTCTGCGCTTCGAGGTCAAGGACAGCACTGCTGTCAACGAGAAGGCCGTCAAGGCTGCTGGTGCTGCCGGCGTTATCCGCCCCAGCAAGACCGCTTGCCAGGTCGTTATCGGCCCCAAGGTTCAGTTCGTGTATGACGAGCTGAAGAAGATGCTGTAAAAATCAGCACTGCCAGGTAAAGGTCTGGTTCCCTTTATCAAATCCGCCGCGGGCGGGCGTCAAGCCCACCCGCGGCTTTTATTTTTACCATAGCAAAAACTGCTGCGGAATTTTGGGATAAAAAGCAATTTCTGCTTATAGTATCCCACCCGCAGCGTGGTATAATGAAGATAGGAGAACCGGGGCAACGCGCCCCGAAAAAACAGGAGGTATTGTCTTATGAAGATCATCCGTGCAAAAGATTACTACGATATGTCCCGCAAGGCCGCCAACATCATTTCGGCCCAGGTCATCATGAAGCCCAACTGCGTGCTGGGCCTGGCTACCGGCGGCACCCCCGTGGGCACCTACAAGCAGCTGGTCGAGTGGTACAACAAGGGCGATATCGACTTCTCCGAGGTCACGACCGTCAACCTGGACGAGTACCGCGGCCTGCCGAAGGAGCACCCCGAGAGCTATTGGAGCTTCATGCACCGCAACCTGTTTGACCATGTGAACATCCGCCCCGAGGCCATCAACCTGCCCGATGGCACGAACCTCGACGCTGCGGCCGAGTGCGCCCGCTATGACGCCATCATCCACAGTGTCGGCGGCGTTGACCTGCAGCTGCTGGGCATCGGCAACGACGGCCACATCGGCTTCAACGAGCCGAACGAGGCCTTCGAGCTGGGCACCCACTGCGTTGACCTGAAAGAGGAGACCATTGAGGCCAACAAGCGCTTCTTCGACGGCAACGCCGACCTGGTCCCCAAGCAGGCCTACACCATGGGCATCAAGACCATCATGCAGGCCCGCAAGGTCCTGATGGTCGCCAACGGCAAGGGCAAAGCCGACATCGTCAAGAAGGCGTTCTTCGGCCCTGTCACGCCGGAGGTCCCCGCCAGCATCCTGCAGATGCACCCCGACTTCATCCTGGTCGGTGACGAGGAAGCTCTGAGCGAGATCTGATCAGCGGAGGAATACTGCTATGATCATCAAAAATGCAAAAGTGTACAGCGACGGCTGTCGCTTTGTGGAAAAAGACCTCATCATCCGTAACGGCCGTATCGTGTTTGGCGCGGCGGCCCAGGAGGGCGAGGAAATCATCGACGCAGGTGGTGCCTACGCGCTGCCGGGTCTTGTGGATATCCACTTTCACGGCGCGGTCGGCCATGATTTCTGCGACGCTGACGAGGCAGGCCTGCAGGCCATCGCCGACTTTGAGGCCAGCAAGGGCGTTCTCGCTATCTGCCCCGCCACGATGACTTTCAGCGAGGAGATCCTGAGCGGCATCATGGATGTGGCCGCCGCCCACAAGAACGACCACGGTGCAGATTTGGTGGGCATCAACATGGAAGGCCCCTACATCAGCCCGAAGAAGGTCGGTGCCCAGAACCCGAAGTACGTCATGGGCGCGGACGCTGCGATGTTCCGCCGTTTGCAGGCGCGCAGCGGCGGGCTGATCAAGCTGGTGGACGTAGCCCCCGAGGAGCCGGGCAACCTGGATTTCATCAAGGAATGCCGCGACGAGGTGCGTATTTCCATCGCCCACACCTGCACGAGTTACGACACGGCCAAGGCCGCGTTTGCCGCCGGTGCCACCCACATGACCCACCTGTACAACGCGATGCCGGGCATCACCCACCGTGAGCCGGGCCCCATCATTGCCGCGCTGGAAGAAGGTGCCGAGGTCGAGCTGATCACCGACAACGTACACATCCACCCGGCCATGGTGCGGTTTACCTTTAACACGTTTGGCGACGACCATGTGATCCTGATTGCCGACAGCATGATGGCCTGCGGCCTGCCCGACGGCCAGTACAGCCTGGGCGGCCAGGCTGTCACGGTGCGCGGTCCCCGCGCGACCCTGACCGAGCAGCCCGGCACGATTGCGGGCAGTGCGACCTGCCTGTTCGACTGCATGAAGCGTGCGGTGCTGGAGATGGGCGTCCCCCTCGAGAGTGCCGTCCGCGCCGCTACCCTGAACCCGGCCCGCAGCATCGGCATCGATGCCGATTACGGCAGCCTGGATGCCGGGCGGATCGGCAATGTTGTCCTCGTTGACGATAAGCTGGATATCCTGAAGGTGATTCGCCACGGCGAGGTGCTCTGCTAAAGTGGAAACGGCAGTCTCCCGGGAGATATTTTTCGACGGAGCATACCCACGCCCCTAGGAATCCCAAAGAGGAAGTCGGGTGTTCCCCCGCGCACTTTAGGGAAAAACTAAAGTATGTAGAGTTGTAGGGCGGCCAGCCCTCTGGCCGCCGCACAGTGCCCTTACTGCAACTCACCACTTTAGTTGTAGGGGGGGCGGCTTCCTCGACGCCCCGGGCCGTTTGCCTTTACCGCCCCTTCCCCTTCCATCATACAAAAAATCCTGCCGACACTTTCATCGGCAGGATTTTTTGCTTTATTCCTATCTATCCATCCGTTCTTACTTCCGGTCGATCGCCACGACCACACCCGACAGCGCCAGCAGGGCCAGCAGGTTGGGCACAGCCATCAGGCCATTGAACAGGTCGGCCAGCGCCCACACCAAATCCACTTTCAGCGTGGAACCAACCAAAATAAACACGACCACGATAAGGCTGTACACCGGCAGCATCTTCTCACCGAACAGCGTTTTAAAGTTCGACTGGCCGAAGAAATACCAGCCGATGATCGTCGAAAACGCGAAGAAGAACATACACACCGCAATGAAAATCGGCCCAAACCCGCCGAACGCCTGGCTGAACGCAGCCTGGGTCAACGCCGTGCCGGTCAGTCCCTCAGGGATCAGCCCCGACGTGATGAGCACCAGGCCGGTCAGCGTCAGCACAACGAACGTGTCGACAAACACACCCAGAATTGCCACTGCGCCCTGATCCTGCGGCTGCTTGACCTTTGCCAGCGCGTGGGCATGCGGCGTCGAGCCAAGGCCCGCCTCGTTGGAGAACAGGCCGCGGGCCACGCCAAAACGCATAGCCTGCTGCACGGTCACACCGGCCAGGCCGCCTGCCATCGCCTGCGGCTGGAATGCCAGCACAAACACCTGCTTCAAAGCGTTGGGCAGGACCTTCGCGTTCATGACCAGGATAACGATGCAGCCCACAATGTAAAACGCCGCCATGACAGGTACGATTTTTTCCGTTACAGCGGCAATTCTCTGCACGCCGCCCAGGAAGATGAACGCCGCAATGGCCGCCACAACGACGCCCACCACCAGCCGGTTCACGCCAAAGGCGTTGTGGAATGCGTCGCCGATGGAGTTGGACTGGACCATGTTGCCCATGAAGCCCAGCGCCAGAATGATAAGTACCGAGAACACGGTCGCCAGAATCTTGCCGAGTTTGCCCTTGAATGCCGCCCGGATGTAGTACGCCGGGCCGCCGGTCACATGGCCGTTCACGGTCGTCTTGTAGTGCTGCGCCAGCACGGCCTCGGCATAGATGGTCGCCATGCCGAAGAACGCCGACATCCAGGTCCAGAACAGTGCACCCGGGCCGCCGCTGACCAGCGCCGTAGCGCAGCCGGTGATGTTGCCGGTGCCCACCTGCGCCGCAATGGCCGTCGTCAGCGCCTGAAAGCTGCTCATGCCCTCGGCGTCCGCCTTTTTGCCGCGCAGCGTGAACCCGCCGAACACGCGGCGGAAGCCCTCGCCAAAGCGGCGCACCTGCACGCCCCGCAGCCGAATCGTAAAGAAAATGCCTGTGCCTACGAGCAAAAACAGCAGAAACGAGTTCCAGACAATATCGCTGAACTGCTCAACAAACGTGGTAAATGCCGTCATATTGACCCCCTATTTCTTTCACATCCCAATACCCCGCCGCAATGCGGGTGACTTTATTACTATACTATGATTTTTGTGTAAAGTCAAGTGTATTTATTCGGCGCACAGTTTAACAAAAAAATTTGTAAATACTGCCAAAATCGCCCTTCTGTGTAACAAGTAGGACACAACCGCATGGTATACTACCCGCAAATCAAACCAGAAAGGGGAATCACCATGAAAAAACTTGCTCTTGTATTTGCGGCTGCGCTGGCCCTGACCGCCTGCACCGCTGCGCCGACCGAGACAGCAACCGTCCCTGCCGCCGCCGACCCGCCCGCCGAGGCAGCGGCAACCGAGGAAAATGCGGACGCGGAGCAGTTCCCGGTGGGGGAGCTGCGGCTGTGTGATGACTGGCGGCGTGACACGGACACAGCCTATTACACGCTGTATGGCGACGTGGACACGACCGAGCTTACAGGGCTGAAGCTGGACTATGCCGACGGTGTGCAGACCAAGATAATGTCGCTCGATATTGCCGATACCCCCCACTCCGATTTTCTTGTCACAAACGATAATGTAGTTCGCATGTTTTTGTCGAACGCGGACGGATCAGAGTTTCGTTTCAAGACTTTTTACCCGGATGGCCGCAGTGAAGAACGGACTGCCAGCCAGGAAATTACGCCCACTGTTTATGACGAGTATGCGGCCTATGTCCTGCGCGACAACTATGTTGCCCGCTTGGACTGGCAAACCGGAGAGGTTACAACGTGGGACGCGTCGATTCCACAGATACATACCGTGCTTGGCGGTGCGGGCGGCAAGGTGTTGTTGACCCGCATCGTCTCCGACATGCCGCTGCCCACCGATGCCGAAATGTTTGAGGCCGTGCTGCAAAACTCCCTGATGGAGTATGATTTATACGATCTTGCGTCGAACACGCTGGAAAAGCTGTTTGCCGACGACTTCTACCCGGACGGCGGTTGGAAAACTTACCTGGGATATCGCGGAGATATGCTGTACTTTGTGCAGGGAAGCCCCGATGGCGACGACTACAAAGAGCTTTTGCTGGGGTACGACCTCACGACAGGCACCATGCAGGAGTTGTACGCAGAGGAAGCCACCGATTGTGTGGGTGCCTTTAACAGCCCGAAGAGCTTTAGCCGCGGCGGGCAGTTGGAATTGGTGTTCCTGCAAAGCACGCCGGACGCGCTGCATATCTATAACATCGCCGACGGCCAGATGTACAACGTACCCTGCCACGACCCGACGCTGAACGCCGCCTATGGTATCGAGGAAAACTACGGCCGCCCCATCGCCGTGACCGGGGATGGCCGTGTGCTTGTGATTGACGGTTACGCCCAACGCGGCGGCTACACGGTGGATGCCTATGGACTGATCGACCTGGATGATTATCTGGCAGGCAGCACCGACTACCAACCCGTGCAGATGTGGGCACAGTAGGGGCGGCATATATGCCGCCCGAGGACTTCCCATAAACGACCGTTTTCCGTACACGCGCGGACGGCACATGTGCCGCCCCCACAATGCGGCAATGTTTTACCGCAGAATCGTAAATAAAAAAGCAAGAGCCGCTCCACTCGGGGGCGGCTCTTGCTGTATCGTGCAAAATTACTTATTCTTCTTGCTGGCGGCCTTCATGCGCAGGTCGTGGTCCAGAATGCGCTTGCGGATGCGCAGGTTCTCAGGGGTAACTTCCAGCAGCTCGTCGGGGGCCAGGAATTCCAGGCAGCCCTCCAGGCTGAACTTGGAAACCGGCACCAGACGCAGGGCGTCGTCGCTGCCGGAGGCGCGGGTGTTGGTCAGGTGCTTCGTCTTGCAGACGTTGACCGTGATATCCTCGCCGGTCGGGGTGTAGCCGACGACCTCGCCCGCGTAGACCTTCTCGCCGGCGTTGACGATCAGGGTGCCGCGCTGCTGGGCGTTGAACAGGCCGTAGGTGACGGCGTCGCCGGTATCAAAGCTGATGAGGGAGCCGGTGGAGCGGGTCTGGATATCACCGCACCATTCCTCGTAACCGTCGAAGATCGTGTTCATGATGCCCTCACCGTGGGTGTCGGTCAGGAACTGGCTGCGATAGCCGAACAGGCCGCGGCTGGGCATACGGAACTCAATGCGGGAACGGCTATTCATCATCTGCATATTCATCAGGATGGCCTTGCGCGCGCCCAGAGCGGTCATAACGTTGCCCTGATAGATCTCGGGCACGTCGATGACAACGCGCTCCATAGGCTCCATGACCTTGCCGTTCTCCTCGTGAGTCAGAACGTGCGGGGGGCTGACCTGCAGCTCATAGCCTTCGCGGCGCATCGTCTCGATCAGGATGGACAGATGCATCTCGCCGCGGCCCATGACGCGGAAGGAATCGTTGGTGGCGGAATCCTCGACCTTCAGGGCGACATCCTTCAGCAGCTCGCGCATCAGGCGGTCACGGATCTGGCGGGAGGTGACGTACTTGCCCTCCTTGCCGGCGAACGGGGAATCGTTGACCGAGAAGGTCATCTCGACCGTGGGGTCGTTGATCTTGACGAAGGGCAGAGGCTGCACCTTGCTGGGGTCGCAGATGGTGTTGCCGATGGAGATATCGGGCAGACCTGCGAAGGCGACGATATCGCCCGCCTGGGCGCTCTCGATCGGCTCACGGCCATTGGCCTTGAAGTCGAACAGCTTGGTGATGCGGCCGCTCATATGCACATCGGGGTTGTGCCAGTCGCAGACCTGGATGGGGCTGCCGACCTTGATAACGCCGTTCTGCACGCGGCCAACGCCCATGCGGCCGACGAAATCGTTGTAGTCAACGCTGGAAACCAGCATCTGCAGCGGCTCGTCAGGCTCACCCTCCGGCGGCTGCACATATTTCAGGATGGTGTCAAACAGGGGCTTGAGGTCCGTGCCGGAGGAAGGATCGGTCCAGTCATAGCTGGCCGTGCCGTTACGGCCGGAGCAGAAGACCATCGGGCTGTCCAGCTGCTCGTCGGTAGCACCCAAGTCCATCAGCAGCTCCAGAATCTCGTCGATGACTTCCGCAATGCGGGCGTCGGGGCGGTCGATCTTGTTGACCGCGATGACGAGAGACAGGTTTTGCTGCAAAGCCTTCTGCAGAACAAAGCGGGTCTGGGGCATGCAGCCCTCGGCTGCATCGACCAGCAGCAGAACGCCGTTGACCATCTTCAAAACGCGCTCGACCTCGCCGCCGAAGTCCGCGTGGCCCGGGGTGTCGACGATGTTGATCTTAACGCCGTTGTACTCGCAGGAGCAGTTCTTGGCAAGGATCGTGATGCCGCGCTCGCGTTCGATATCGCCGGAGTCCATGACGCGCTCGGCGACCTGCTGGTTCGCACGGAAAGCACCGGACTGCTTCAGCATCTGGTCGACCAGCGTCGTTTTGCCGTGGTCAACGTGCGCAATGATCGCAACGTTGCGGAGATTTTCCTGAATCATATACGTTCCCTCTCAAATTAGAAATGCCGATATACTGATATTTGCAGGGGTATAACCCCAATATCCACATACTATTTTATAATACGCTATTATGTTCAATTTGTCAAGAATCGCAAAACGCAAAAAAGTGTGCTATAATACAGAATATTATAGTTATATTTTACACTAATCATGCAATGAGGGGAACCACTATGGCAAATACGATGCGCCACATCAATATCATTGGTCACCAGAACCCGGACACGGACTCCATCTGCTCCGCGCTGGCCTATGCGTGGCTGAAAAACCGCGGCAGCCTGACCGGCCTGTATGAGGCCCGCCGCGCCGGGCACGTCAATCGCGAGACGAAATTTGTTTTGCAGCATTTCGGCGTCGAGCCGCCGCGCCTGTGTACCGATGTCAGCCCGCAAATTAAAGATATCGACATCCGCAAGCAGGCCGGCATTGACGGCGAAATGAGCCTGCGCGCCGCCTGGAACCTGATGCGCGATGTGGAAATCGACACGCTCTGCATCGTCGATGACGAGAACGAGCTGCAAGGCCTTATCACCATCAAGGACATTGCCGACGCAAACATGGATCTGTTTGACACGGCCGTGCTGGCCGCCGCCAACACCCGCTGCACAAATGTGTTGGAGACGTTGGAAGCGGAGCTCATCGTCGGCAACGCCGACGCCCACATTGACAGCGGCGTCATCTGCATCGGCACCAGCCCGGAAATCATGGAAGAACTGGTCAAGCCCGGCGACATCGTGCTTGTCTCCAACCGGTACGAGACGCAGATGTGCGCCATCGACTGCGGTGCACAGGCCATCATCGTCTGCTGCGGCTCGGCGGTGCCCCGTACCATCGTGGCCCGCGCCCAGGAGAAGGGCTGCGCCGTGCTGGCAACCCCCTACGACACCTACGCCGCCGCGCGGCTCATCTCCACCGCCGCGCCGGTGCGCCACTTTATGCGCACGAAAGAGCTGCTGAAATTCAGCGTCAATACGCCGATCGAGGACGCGAAAAAGGTCATGGCCAGCGTGCGCCACCGCTACTTCCCGATTCTGGACGAGAACGGCAAGTACTGCGGCGTCGTCAGCCGCCGTAACCTCTTGAACCTGCACCGCAAGCAGCTGATTTTGGTTGACCACAACGAGCGCACCCAGGCCGTGGACGGTCTGGAACAGGCGGATATTTTGGAGATCATTGACCATCACCGCATCGGCAGCCTGGAAACGACCGGGCCGGTCTATTTCCGCAATGTGCCGGTGGGCTGCACAGCAACGATTTTGTACCAGATGTACGGCGAGCAGGGCCTGACGCCCAGCCGCGAGATCGCGGGCCTGCTGCTGTCGGCCATTCTGTCCGACACACTGGTGTTCCGCTCGCCTACGTCCACCCCGCAGGACGAGGCCACCGCCAAGGCGCTGGCCGAGATCGCGGGCGAGGATATCCAGATCTACGCCGAGCAGATGTTTGAAGCGGGCGCGGACCTGACCGGCCGCACAGCCGAGGATGTGTTCAGCTCGGATTTCAAGGCGTTCAGCCGCGGCGACGTCAAGTTCGGCGTCGGCCAGTCCACCTACATGACCGACAAATCCCGCGCCGCCGCTGAGGCGCTGGTGGAGCCGTATCTGCCCGAGGCCAGCCGCCGCGAGGGTCTGCCGCTGATTTTCTATATGTTCACTGACATGAAGACCCAGAGTACGGATTTGATGTTCTACGGCCACAACGCCGAGGAGATCATCCGGGATGCGTTCCATGTTGAGCCGGAAGGCGATATTGCCAAGCTGCCTGGCGTCGTCAGCCGCAAAAAACAGCTGATTCCCCCGCTGCTGGCCGCGCTGCAGGCGCGGCAGTGACCGATTAACGGCAGCCTCCCGGGAGGTCTTACTTTCTTTTGTGACCAAAAGAAAGTAACAAAGAAAAGTCTCGCTGTTGCGACGCAGCGAACCCGCGCCTCGTGGGCTATACGCCCCCGAGACCCCCAAAGCGGAAGTCGGAAGGGGCGGTGGCTACGCGAACGCAGTATTACTGTTCGCGCTTAACGCCCCCGCCCCTTCCTTCACTTTTGAGTCGGGTGTTCCCCCGAACCCCCGCGGCGATAAACTTCTTATCGCTCTGTAGGGGCCGGGCATGCCCGGCCCGCAACTTATCGAAAAATCCCTTTCACGGCCAATCCGTAGGGGAGGGATTCATCCCTCCCGCACACCTCCCCATCGCCACCCACCACACAAAAAAGGACGCACAACCGTTAAGGTCATGCGTCCTTTATTTTTATGCCAGCTTTTTTATGGCCTTGCTGATTGGCCCGCTCACCGCCATCAGCACTGCCGCCAGCGCAAAGCTGACGACCAGATACACCGGGAACATCCCGGTCAGCGGCAGATCGAACCGCGCCGCGACCCGCAAGAACACCAGCGTCAGCAGCACGTGATGCACAAGGTACACGCCATAGCACCAGCCCGCCAGCCGCCGCAGGGCAGGGCAAAACCGCCGGGGCAGCCGCTGCCCGGCAGCATAGACCGCCCAGAACAGCACCGCCGCCAGCACCAGCAGCACGGCCAGGCGCGGGACCGCATCTACCCACAAAAGCGGGCAGACCGCCAGTCCGACACAAATGCGATAGGACGGTTGCACGTCGTTTTTTAATGAACTGCCGAACCACACGCCCAGTGCAAACGCAGGTAAACGGCCCAACACTGTGTGCCCGGCCTCCCACGGCGCAGGGCAGACCAGCGGCCAGACAACCGCCAGCACCGCCATCAAGACGCCCAGCGCCCTGCGGCGCAGCGGTGTTTCCATGCACCACAAAAGCAGCGGGAACACGAGATACAAAATCAGGATAACGCCCAAAAACCACTCGCCAATTTTGTAGAAAGTGACGGTCACAGGGGCTAAATATCCGTCCAGTCCCAGCACCGAAAATACAACGCGCCAGCGCGGGATATCGGCGTTGTTGCCGTGCAGGACCTCACCGTAGACAAACAGCGCCGCAAACCCCAGCCAGAATGCCGGGTAGGTGGCCGCCGCACGTCCCACAAAGTAGCGCCGGGCGTCAAACCGTCCCTGCCATTGCAGGCAGAGTGCCGCACCCGACAGCAGAAAAAACCACGCCAGCCCGATTTCTACCCAGTCAGCCATACCGCGCCCAATGAGCGCCGTCGGCACGGCAAAGCCCAGCCGCGCGGCCTCGATGCAATAGTGGTAGCACAGCACCGGCAGCAGCGCCGCCAGCCGCACCACATCCAGCCCGGGGCGATAGTTGCGGGGCATTTACGCCACGACCGCGCCGAAGGCGGAGACACCCAGCACGCTCAGCGCACCCATGATGCAGCCCGCCAGCAGCACGCCGCCCATGCAGGCGCGGACACTGGACTTGAAATCCATATCCAGCAGGCTGGCGGCCAGCGTGCCGGTCCAGGCACCGGTGCCCGGCAGCGGGATGCCAACGAACAGCAGCAGCGCCCAGGGCAGGCCGCGGCCAGCCTTGGCCTTCAGCTTCTCGCCGCCCTTGTGGCCTTTTTCCAGGCAGAAGGTGAAGAATTTGCCAATGACCGGCTTACCCGCACCCCATTCCAGCACCTTGCGGGCAAAGAAGAAAATGATGGGCACCGGGATCATATTGCCGATGATGGCAATGATGTACACCTGCCACAGCGGCAGGCCCATGGCCACGCCCACCGGGATCGCGCCGCGCAGTTCGATCAGGGGGACCATCGAAATAAAGAACACACTCAGGTATTTTGTCAGCATTTGAAAACCTCGCTTAAACGTTCAAAACCATAGTACAGACAAATTTAATTATACAAAATATTTATGTGCTTGGCAAGAGGGCACACCCATAAAATTTGCCCAAAAATCCGGCGGGCACAAAAAATCCCACCCCCGCGCCGCGCGGAGGTGGGCGCATACAGTCTCATTTCGTTTTCTTCCGCTTTTCTTTCGGCAGCTCCTCCGCCACAGCCACGGCGGCTACCGTCACATCCGTGGCCCCGGCTTGCAGCAGGGCCAGCGCACAGGCCGACGCCGTCGCCCCGGTGGTGATGATATCATCCACCAGCAGCACGCGCTTGCCGGTCAAATCCGCGCCCGGGTGGCAGACAAACGCGCCCCGGGCATTTTGCAGGCGCTCGTCCCGGGTCAGCTCCTTCTGCGGGCGGGTGCCGGGGCGGACCGAAAGCGGCGTTTCCACCGGGATCCCCAACACCTGCCCCAAGCGCCGCGCCAGCAGCAGCGGCAGGCCAGGCACACCGGGCAGCGGCTGGCGGGGCGGCACCGGCACAATGCAGTTGTACAGCGGCAGCATGGCGACGCCCAGATATTGCGGCAGCCCGCCCACCCGCCTGGCGGGCAGCGCACCGAACACCAACACCGCCATGCGGTCGGCCAGCTCCCGGGCACGCCAGGGGCTGCCGCCGCGCTTGCAGCGCAAAATCGCACTGCGCACCGTGTCGGCATAATAGTAGGCTGCGGCAGCCTGGCTCAGGGCATAAAAGCTGTGCTCCCCTTCCGGCAGGCGCGGTGGGATGTGCTGCAGCCGCATTTCTTCGGGCACGCAGGCCGGGCAGACGGTCCCCTGCAAGGCATCCGCGCCCAGCAGCGCCCCACAAAAGGGACACCGCCGTGGGAACAGCGCATCCGCCAGCCGGGGCAGCCACTTTTTAATAGAATCCACAGCCGTGCCTGCCATTCTGTTTGACCTGGTACAACGCCTGATCGGCATCCTTGAAGATGCTCTGGCCGGGGTTCTCGCGGTCGGTAAAGATGGTCGCCGCGCGCCCCTGGTTGCTGCGGATCAGTTCTGTCAGGCTCTCAATGCCCTCCGTCACTTTGTTGGTGACGTCGTTGCGCATATTCTGATACTGGCTGTTGCAGACCAGCTGCTGGGCTTTGCGCATCTGCTCGGCGTCCGACATGGCAAGGTCGCTGTCATGCAGCGTGACCGCGATATCAAAGACACTCACACGTTGTATTCTAATTTTTTTCAACGGCAGTCCGGCTTTCCGCCTGAAATTTCGACGGAACTTCAGGTTATTTTGTATATTGTGTATACCAGTATACCGAAAATCCCGCCGCATTGCAACCAAATTGCTTTGGGCATATCTTCCAAAATTGTACAGTAATTTTCAGCAGATTGCTCGCCGCCGCGCAGCAAAAAAGCGCAGGGGCCTTTGGGGAAAGGTTCCTGCGCAAGGTAGTTTATGTAGGGGCGCCGGCTGTGCTTTTAGACAGTCTGCGCGGTGCGGCCTGCCATCAGCGCACGCATCTTGTCGCGATACTGGAAGAGGAACACGGCAAAGCAGATGCAGACCACCGCATTGCACAGGCTGCTCAGCACCGAGGGAACGCTGCCGAAGCCCAGCATGCCGATCACGGCGCCGATGCCGTTGAGGAAGCTGATGACCGCCACGAAGGTTGAGATTTTGTCCGAGGGCTGCGCGGTCTGGGCGGTTTTCGCCATCACGCCAAGAGTGCTCAGGGTCTTGCTGTTCATCAGGATGCCCAGGCCCATGACGACCAGCAGAAGCAGCATAATGATGATGCCGCCGCCAATCGCGGAATCATCGTATTTTGCCGCGGTTGCGGTGATCATGATGGCCAAAATTTCCGCCACGACCAGGCCCAGAATGCTCACGGCCAGACTGATGATGGTGCTGATCTTGACGAGGGTAAAGCCGGTACTTTTCGTCGCTGTGCTGATCTTGCCAGCCTCCGCAAGGTAGATGAGCCAGAGGCCCACGGCGATCAGGATAGCCGGGCACTGCCCCACCAAGGTCGCGCCCAGGGACGCCCCGGTGAACAGCGAGCCGATGCCGTCCAACAGGCCGGATGCCTCCCGCGAGCTGTACCCGCCCAGGCTCAGGATCATCGAAAGATAGGTGCCCACCGTCCCCAGCAGGCCGCTTGTGCCCGCCATGGACGCGATGATGTTGAACAGCACCATGCCGCTCTGGGCAGCCGTCGCCGCCAAAAACAGCGGCGAGGTTGCCATCTGCTTTACGGTGTTCAGCACCGGGTTGGCAGGTGCGTAGTAGTGCTGCTGGGTGGGTTGCTGGGCGAACCGGGGCGCGGATTGGGCAGGCTGCGATGCAGGCCAGACCGGCTGCTGGGGCTGCTGGGGTGCAGGTTGGGCAGCCGCATTCGCCAAGGGCGTGCCGCACTGTGTGCAGAACGCCATAGAATCATTGAGCATCTTACCGCATTTAGGACATTGTTTCATCGTTATTTCCTCCGCTTCTGTGTTTTTTACTGTGGCTTTATTCTAGCACGCTGTCTGACGTCAGCGGGGCAATCATGGATAAAACGTCATTGAAGCGGGATGAATGACCGATTTCTAGGCTCGTAGGGGACGGGTTCATCCCTCCCGGCAGCTTCGCCTCTACCAGCACTTAAACTTTTCGCATCCCGGTAGGGGCCGGGCACGCCCGGCCCTCCACTGTATCTCTATCGCCCCCCTCCCTTTCACACCGTAGGGGCGGATTCCATATCCGCCCGCGCACCTTCGCCTTTACGGCCCTACTAACCCCGCGTTGCTTTACTCTACTCCCTCTACGTTCGCGCTCGTGTGGGAATCTCCCGCGCCCTAAAAACAGCCCGCAGGGCTGTTTTTGCCCCGCGGTACGCGGACGCGGGGCCCGGGCTTTTCGATTCCTGCACTCCTCTACTCCTTAACATATATAATAAAAAGAAAAAAGCTCAACCTCTTGCGAAGTTGAGCTTCCTGGTGACCCGTGCGGGAATCGAATTTAATCTTGACACATTGCACCATAGTTTTTCTACGTTTCAACGTGCAGTCAAGTTTTCTACATTGTCGATAACCCGCTTAAATGGTTTTTACTGCGGTGTGAAACTGTGGTATTTCCCACACTTTCCCTCTCTCCTGTAATTTGCGCAGGAAAGGGGGATTTTCCTTTTTATGAATTTGTAATCTTTTTGTAATCAAATTTTGCCCAAAAATCATGTTTTTTACTTTGGCTCAAGCAAAAAGCGTTGGTATAGTACCATCACAATCAAAAAAGATAACTTTTTCGAGCATGATTAGGAGAAAAGACATGAGAAAGCTACACATCAAACCATACAAAGAGCTTCATGCAAGAATCATTTTGCGTGATGAAACCGATACAAGTATCGCCGCAAAGATTGGTCTTTCGCAACAGCAAATGTCTTCTCGTATGCAAGGGCTTTGTATGTTTGATGCTTACGAAATAGCAAGAATCGGTCAAGAATTAGGTCTTTCACCAGAAGACTACTATCAATTATTTATTCGACCAACAGAACGACTCAAAGGAGTATCAAATGAATAGCATCTACACACAAAAAAATTTAATGAGCAAAGTCAAGCCCCGCCACACTGGTGGATACCGCTTAGATTTACAAATTAATAATGTACGAAAAACTTTTTATAGTAGCAAAGCAGGTGATGCTGGCCGCCGTGAATGCGCCAAAAAAGCCCTCGCATGGATTAACGGCAGTAGTAAGACCACAAAAAGCTATACTGTCACAACAGATGCAGTTTTTCAGAATTTCTTTTGCGATAAAGAAGCCGTTACAGTCGATATTTATAATTTGCGCAACTACTACAAAAACCACATTGCCCCTGTAATTGGTAATATTCCTGTCTTGCAATTAACACGCCAAGACCTGCGACGCGTCATCAACCTTGCGTATTCTAAGAAACTAAGCGAAAAAACTTTGAAAAACATTCGCGGTGTTCTCTCAGGCTTTTGTCATTATCTTGATGACTGCGACATCCGAAATGATTTAAGTGTTCGTTCTGTTAAGATTCCAAGGGGTGCAAAAAAATCTCATAAGCAAACTTTAACCGCTGTTGGAATTTACCGTGTCTTCACTAGCGACAATACATTTTTGCGCGGGGAGGAAGTTTTTGATGATTTGGTAAATGCTTATCGGTTAGGAATAGCACTCGGATTACGCCCCGGTGAAATCATGGGTCTGCAATGGGGCGACATTACAGATAGTTACATACACATCCAGCGCGCTATTGATGAAAAAGGTCGGCAAAGTCATGGAAAAAATGAATTTGCTGACCGATTCCTCCCCCAAACCGAGCATACACGCGCACTCTTCGCGGCACAAGCTGCTTTTCGTGGTAAGCACTCTGCTTCCGAGCGGGTTTTTGGCGACTATTCAGAAATCACTTATCGATTTCGATGGAAACGCTATTGCACACACAATCATATTTCTTACGTCACTCCTTACGAGCTGCGCCACACATTTGCGTCAATTTACAAGACCGCTCTCCCCTTATGGCAACTAGATGAGCTGATGGGTCATGTACACCCTGGTATGACGCTGGGTGTATACAGTCACTCAATGGACGGTGATTCAGATGCTCTTGTGAACATACTTGAAGCTGAACTGAACAAACAGGTTGAGCGCGGCAGAAAGGCGTATTGCGTAGGTCCTGCCTTGGCAGGATCTACGCAATACGCCGACCCCAACGCAATGTTGGTATAATACGTGCGATATAAATTAAAGGGGGTGATGCCTATGTGCTGATTAACCTATTCCATCGATACTTACAATTTCTACACATTACTAAGGAGATAATTACAATGAAAATTATTGGTATTCGCAAGTCAGACTTTCCGACCAAAACTGGCGAAATGATTAAAGGCTACAATGTTTATGTTTCAGACGCCATCGACCCACGGCATGGACAGGGTCAATCGGCTGAACATTTTTATCTTAGTGAACGAAAGCTCTCCATGATGAACGGCATTGACCCCTTTTCGCTGTTGGGGCACGAAGTAAAACTCTACTACAATCGCTACGGCAAGGTTGACACTGTCGAAGTGCTTGACTAACGCTTGAGTTCGCGCTGGCGGGCTGTGCGCCTGCAAGGTGCATAGCCTGTCAGCTATATTTTTTGTCGCGGTTCGTCCGCTATCGCAGGGGGACTTGACAGTGTAACATCTTAGGGACGTCAACTTTTTAGGTATACTATCTATGGATTCTATTCTTGACAATTATCATTATATGCCCACATCTCTTACCGACTCCACCGGCTTGCCCATTATGCGATGCGTCCCAAAGATGGAAACTAACGTCATCATGGTATATGGAATGGGCAACACTACTAAGGTCATCTATCGCCCGACCTGTATTGCTCCCGGCGTTGACACACATTATGTACATAATTATAATGTCGCATCTGGCTGGGCACTTCCAGATGAACGCACACAAGATGAGCGGCAAGCTGAATCTATCCGTACTTCTGTCAGCCGTTCAATTCGTGCGGTTCGTGAATTAGCCGCTTGCAATCCGTGGCAATTCTTCGTGACAATTACGCTCTCTCCCCAGCTTTGGAAAAATCGCTACACCCCAGACGGTTTGCAAGATATTATCAAAGCTATGGCCAAGCGTTGGCGTAGAAAGCGCAAGAATGGCTCTGCACACTGTCCCGGTTTCGCATATTTACTCGTTCCGGAAATGCACAAGGACGGTGCAATTCATTTACACGGTTTTGTGTCTTGCATGCCTTCCTCGGATTGCATCCCATATACAATGTCAGACGTCAACGGCTCGAAAAAACTTCCAATAAAAATCTGCGAAAAAGTTCGCAAGGGCAGCCCGGTATTTCATTGCCGGGAATGGGAGCGTCTTTTTGGTTACAATACGTTGGAGCCTGTCATTGATTTGGACAAAGCATCGAGTTACGTTGTCAAGTATATTTCCAAGGAAATAGGCTCCGTGCCTTTCAAATCTCGTTATTGGGTTTCGCGTGGTCTCTCTCGTGCAAAGCGGTTAGCCACTTACTATTTTCCAGAATACTGTGACTACTCTCGTCAGTTGGGAGAATATAACAAATACATGCTTTCCGTTGCCGCCGTGACAAAATCGCATCATGTGATGCATCAAGAATCATATCTTCCCGTCCGAAATCGCGCCAAAAAAGCAACCGAAAGTCAACGTCTTGTAGTTATAACCACTTATATTAACGGTTGCAACCACACCCCCTCGGAGATAATAGACCATTTAAGCACTGTTTACGATTCAACACCGCATTATGTGATTTTCAGAAGCGATGCTCTTGCATCTCCCGAAGAAGTCGCTAGTTCTCGGATACAATTAAATTTGATACACAACTATCTGACTGCTACAAAACTCCAGAAAGAATGTATCGACCTCGCTGAAGCCGAAAGACTGGGTACACTGGAATGGATTGATTTTCAGCCTTTCATCGAGCTTTCTAAAGACAGCCCACTCAATAAATGTTTTGATTCACCGAAATGTAAAATTCCCCTTATCCCCTACTCTCAACTTTCATTCTCGGATTTTTATTCAAAAAAGTCTTTACCAAAAAGGAGATTGAATAATCATGACTAATTTGACATCAACTAAAATTGGAACTTTCATCTACTACATTATCAACACTTTTTCTGACGGCGTACACCGCATCGCTTCATCTCCACCAAAAGCATTTCTTTACTTCGTCCTTACTCTTCTTGCTCCTGTTTTGCAAATTATATCTGTTCCGCCAAATTTGCTTCTCGCCCTATTGCCCCTCTACGCTTTCATCGATGTATTGCTTACTGTGATGCTTGTCTTTCCTTTTTCAGATTTGCACCGCCTTTCCACACTTTACAATTTCTCTACAATCAATTTTTGCAACAGCGCAGGGGCCTGTCCTTGGCTTGTCAGCCGCTCCATTTCTGACGGCGTGATTACATACATTTTTCATTGCCGAGGAATTTCTCTTGACCTTTGGCGAGAACGTCAGAAAGACTTGGAAGCCGCTTTTGATTGCCACGTTTTGAGTATTGACTATTCTGACGGTTCGGACACTCTAATTGAATTTCGCGCTTTTCCCGCAAAAGGCTCTTTGCCTACAAAAATTCCCGCTCCTAACTTTTCACCTGATGACTTTGTCGTAAAGCTCGGCATTTCTTATGCTGGCGAATATAGCATCAATTTTAATAGCCTACCGCACATGCTGATTGCGGGCGCAACTGGTGGCGGCAAAACCATTTTATCCCGCTGGATTATTTATCAGATTGTCAACAAGGGTGCTTTCACTTATTTGGTAGACCAAAAAGGATATGTTGACTACCGCGACTTACGCGAGGACTGCCGCTGCCTTGATACCAACGAAGAAATATTAGACGGTTTACAATCTGTGGTTGACGAAATCGCCCGGCGCATGGAGCTATGCCGTTCGGCTTGGATTTCAAAGATTTCCGACTATAATGTGTTGCCCGGCGTGGAACCACAACCACCGATTTTTGTTGTCATTGATGAAGCGAACTGCTTACTAGACCCTACTGGCAAGAGCAAGGTGGAAAAAGATTTTATCGCCCAAGTCGTCCAACACCTTTTGACTATAACTCGCCTTGGCCGTGCGGCTCATGTGCATCTAATCTGCATCTGTCAGCGTAGTGATGTTGGCAGTATTCCAGGTGCTCTAAAGGCTAATATGGAAATCCGCATTACCTCTCACTGTGCAGACAAGGAAAGCAGTATGACGATTCTAGGCACTGGCGATGCCGCCAATCTGCCCAAGATTCCGGGGCGCTTTCTTTCCTCGGACGGCACAGAATTTCAGGCCTATAATTTTTCTTGCCCACCGGGTAAAAATTTGTAAAATAGTTCTTCCTTAATTTATAGTACGTCGGGCGCGAGGATCGCGCCCGACACTTTTTTCTTTTTACTTTCTCTTTTTCCTTAACTTTTTCTAAAAAAGCCCCTATTTAAGTATTGAATCTATTACCACTCCATGTTACAATGCAATCAAAAAATGAAAGGATGTTTTTTATGAAATCTATTCGGCATAAGCTCCTAGCGCTTTCTGTATCTTGTGCGCTGGCGGTCAGTCTGGCAGGCTGTGGCGTTAATGTGACAGGCGTCACGCTGAATCTACCTGATAGCATGGAAAAGGGCACAACGCTCACTGCCACACCAGAGTATGCCTTTGACGGTGCGACACCCGAAAGCGCCGCTCTTGCCAAAAAGCTGGACACGCTGGACATGAGTTACACTTCCAGCGACCCCGCCGTTTTGGTGGTGGACGAAAACGGCAATATGGTGGCTGTCAGCGCAGGCACGGCAGAAGTTGCGCTATCTAGCAAGGACGGCAAAATTACCGCCAGTAAGACGATTGAGGTCATTGTCACGCCTACCGACATTACCACAACGGACGCGCTGACACTGACGGCTGGCGAAACCGCTACGCTGGAAACCGCCGTTGCGCCCGATGATGCGACACACGTTGCCATCAGCTACACTTCTTCCGATGACGCTGTCGCCACAGTCAGCGATGTGGGCGAGGTCACGGCGGTGGCGGCTGGTGATGCGACCATTACCGCCGCTGTTGACGGCACGGCACTTTCCGCCGCCTGCAAGGTCACGGTTTTGCCTGCCATCGAAAGCATCGAATTAAATTACACTGCATTGTCCCTGCGGCCAGATGGTACGGCACAGCTTACCTACACCGTAGCCCCCGAAGAAGCCCTTGCCGATGATGTCACCTACACCAGCAGTGACGAAGCCGTTGCCACGGTGGACGCAGAGGGCAATGTCACCGCCGTTGCAGATGGTACAGCAACTATTACGGTTGAGGTCAACGGTGTGACCGCAGAATGTGAAGTCACGGTCAGCACCAAGGCAACCAACACCACAAACGCCACAAGCAATAGCAACGGCACATCTTCCAGTAACAGCGGTTCTACGTCTGACGGTGGACAAGCTCAGTCTTCCGCGCCCGCCGCATCTTCCAGCTTTGAATACGGCGCTCTCCCAATGGACCCCGCCACCGATGGCGAAACATGGTGGAACATTGATTCTTCCGATTCTGCATACTGGGCTGTTGCAAACAATATCAATACCATGCGCGCAGAGGGCGGTCTGCCTGCCCTTACTGTAAGCAGTTCCTTGTCAAGTATCGCACACGATAGATGCGTTTACCTTATTGCAAATGATGTTTTCTCCCATGATGGTGCAACAACTGCGGAAATCTTGTGCTCTGGTGCAACAAGTGCGTCTGCCGCTTGCACTGGTTGGAAAAACAGCTCTGGCCACTATGCAAACATTATGACCCCCGGTTACACCCAAATGGGTATTGCCTGCACCTTTAATACAGCTTACGGCGTCGAAGTCTGGTGCGTGACTTTCTCCTAATATACCCCCATAAACACACAATCTCCCCTTGCCCATCACGCGGGCAGGGGGAGACTTTTTTCAAATTGAAAAACTATCCCATACACATCGGGATATGATTTCTGTTTGTTCCGCGATTGCCTTCAAAAAGCGAATGAACGGGCTGTCAAGGGGTCGTGGAATACCACAGCCCAACTTGTAAAGCGAGGATATGCCGCGAAAGCCCCTTTACTGCCTGTTCGCTTCGCTTTTATACTGTGCGCGGGAACAACAGACGCTCCCTCTCCCCCGGCACCACCTCTTGACAAAATTACGCGAGTGCGGTAAAAGTGTGGTATGCGCAATGCAGGCAAAGAGAAAAGCACCAAAACCAAACGAATAATCGTCAGATTTTGGTGCTTTTAGCAAGTGACCCGTGCGGGAATCGAACCCACGTTAACGGCGTGAGAGGCCGCTGTCTTAACCGCTTGACCAACGGGCCATAATAAAAAGAGAAGCCGGCATCTACC
>NZ_DBMDDV010000045.1:0-7202 GCF_057431175.1 Gemmiger sp.
TTTCCGGGGTTTTTGAACCATTTTGATAAGGTCTGAACAGCAGATTATCTCTTGCTGAACTGTGGAGCACGACGAGCTGCCTTTAAACCGTATTTCTTACGTTCCTTCATACGAGGATCGCGGGTCAGGAAGCCAGCCTTCTTCAGGGTAGCGCGCAGCTCGGGGTTGAACTGCAGCAGGGCGCGGGACAGGCCGTGGCGGATAGCGCCAGCCTGACCGGCGCAGCCACCGCCGACGACGTTGACGACGACGTCGAACTTGCCCTCGTTCTCAGTCAGAACCAGGGGGCTGTTGGCCAGCAGCTTCAGGGTCTCCAGACCAAAGTAGTCGTTGATGTCACGGCCATTGATGGTCATTTTGCCGGTGCCGTTGTAAACGCGAACGCGGGCAACGGAATGCTTACGACGGCCAGTGCCGTAGAAATAAGGTTTGGTTTCGTACATCTTCTATTGCCTCCTCACTCAAATCTCAACAGCTTCGGGCTTCTGAGCAGCATGGGCATGGTCAGCAGCCTTGTAGCAGTGCAGGCGGGTCATAGCCTTGGCGCCGATGGTGTTAGAGGGGATCATGCCCTTGACAGCGTAGGTCATGGCCTTGTCGCTGTTCTCAGCCATCAGGGTCTTGTACTGGGTCTCCTTCAGGCCGCCGATCCAGCCGGAATGAGTGCGATGGAACTTCTTCTCCAGCTTCTTGCCGGTCAGGACAGCCTCGTCGCAGTTGATGATGATGACGTGGTCACCGCAGTCAACGTTGGGGGTGAAAGTGGTCTTGTTCTTGCCGCGCAGGATGACAGCAGCCTTGGCAGCAACGCGGCCGAGGGGCTTGCCGGCGGCGTCGATCACATACCACTTGCGGTCAGCCATTTCAGCGGGCTTAGCGAGAGTCGTGCTCATAGTAGGAACCTCCATTGAGAAATTAACACGTCCGTCTTATAACGGTATTTAACAGCGCCGCACAGGGCGCTTTTTCGCGCAAGTGTGATTATAGCAGAAAGCGGGGCCATAGTCAACGGTTTTTGGAAAGAATTTTAATTTATTCTTTGATAGCTCTTTAATTCTCGTAAATTCTCTTGTTTTCTCGCGTTTTCACAAACTCTATTTTTATAAAAATTTACGCAGGGCCGTAGGGGCCGGGCATGCAAGGCAGACGACATCTTGCGGGAAAGCCGCGGGCTGCACATAGGCGGCCCCTACGCCTCAGCAATATCTTTATCTGCAAATAAAAAACCGCCCTGCGGCATACACCACAGGGCGGTCGGTTTGATTTTACTGCTTGAGCGCGCTGACAACGCGGTTCAGGTCATGCTCATCCTCGCAGACGATCTTGACGGGATTGCTGTAATCCAGGCTCATCATGCCCAGGATGCTCTTTGCATCGGCAATGCTGCCCTTCATGTCATGCACGCCGACATCGTTATAACACTTGGCGGCAGCAGACACGATTCCCTTGACCTCAGTAAAATTGGAAACCTTGACTTGTTTCACCATAATAAAGAACCTCCGATTTTTCCCACGCATTCTGCCGCGTCTTCAGCACCGGTATCCAGGATGGAACCGGGCGCACGGCCTGCGGCAGGGAGGTGAGCCACCATGCTCTATCTGCTCCCTACGTTGTGCATTATAGCACAATTATGTGCCTTGTGTTTGTTCATAATGCACAAAGGTGATTTTTTCCATTTCCTGCACAAAAGAGAAAATCCTTCATTTTTGGCTTTTGGTAAGAATGACAGCTTTTGGGCTGTGACCTGTGCATTTACTCACATATATTATGTTTTTACAGGCGAATTTTTACGTTTTCTGAACGTTTTTGTTGATTTCTGCTTTAGTTGTACAACATTCCTTGTTAAAAATCAAACACCATGTAAATTCGCGTGCAACATTTGTATATGTTCCTGTCGCTTTTGTATCAGTTTTGCTGGGGTACGCCCTTCATTGTCAGGGCAATGCGCTTTTTGCCGGTATCGACACTGAGCACCTTGACCCGCACGATATCGCCGACCTTCAGCACTTCCCGCGGGTGCTTGATGAATTTATCGCTGATCTGGGAAACATGGACCAGCCCGTCCTGGTGGACACCCAGGTCTACGAATGCGCCGAAATCAATGACGTTGCGCACGGTGCCGGTCAGCTCCATGCCGGGTTTGAGGTCGTCCAGCCCCATGACGTCACTGCGCAGCAGCGGCTTGGGCAGGCTGTCGCGCACGTCGCGGCCCGGCTTACACAGCTCGGCAACGATATCGTTCAACGTCGGCTCTCCCACCCCCAGCGTCTCACACAGGGTCTTGGCCCCCTTGACCTTGACAGCGCCGGGCAGGCCCGCCAGCTTGTCGGTGCCGATTTCTGCGGCGGTGTAGCCGCAGGCATCCAGCAGGGCCTTGGCGGCGGCGTAGCTCTCGGGGTGGACGGCGGTCGCGTCCAGGCGGTTCTTCGCCTCGGGCAGCCGCAAGAAGCCCGCGCACTGCTCATACGCCTTGGGGCCGAGGCCCTTGACCTTTTTCAGCTGCGCACGGGAGGTGAACGCGCCCTCCTCCTCGCGCCAGGCAACGATATTCTTGGCCGTGGCCGCGCTGACGCCCGCCACGCGGCGCAGCAGCGGCGCAGAGGCAGTGTTCAGGTCGACGCCGACACTGTTCACGCAGTCCTCGACCACGCCGTCCAGCGTCTCGTTCAGCCGCTTCTGGGGCATATCGTGCTGGTACTGGCCCACGCCGACGGCCTTGGGGTCAATTTTGACCAACTCGGCCAGCGGATCCTGCAAACGGCGGGCAATGGACACGGCGCTGCGCAGGTTGACGTCGTACTGGGGGAATTCCTCGGCGGCCAGTTTGCTGGCGGAGTAGACCGACGCGCCGGCCTCGCTGACGACCATATACTGCAAATGCAGGTTCTTTTCGTCGGCCAGCTCACGGATGACCTGGGCGGCGAATTCCTCTGTCTCGTGGCCGGCCGTGCCGTTGCCGATGGCCATGACCTCGACGCCGTTCTTCAAAACCATCGCTTTGATAATTTTTTTCGCCTGATCCACGCGCTTGAACTCAGGCACCGGGTAGACGACGTTCGTGTCCAGCACCTTGCCGGTGGGATCCACGACGGCGACCTTGCAGCCCATGCGGTAGCCGGGGTCCAGGCCCATAACCGTCTTGCCGCGGATGGGCGGCTGTAAAAGCAGCTGGCGCAGGTTATCGCCAAAGACCTTGATAGCACCCTCGGCGGCGGCATCGGACAGCTCGCTCCGCAGTTCGTTCTCCAGGCTGGGGTGGATGAGGCGGCTGTATGCGTCGCGGGCGGCAGCGTCCACGAGTTCCGCGCTCTTGCCGCCGGTCTTTTTGCGGGCGTACATCCAGCTGACGATACCTGCCGCACGGTCGGCATCGACCTGGATAGTGACTTTCAGGAAGCCCTCGCGCTCGCCGCGATCCAGTGCCAGCACGCGGTGACCGGGTATCTTGTTCAGCGGCTCTGCGAAGTCGTAATACTGGGCGTAGACGCTGTCCTCGTCCTTGGCCTTGGCGCTGGCGATGCGGCCGAACGCACGGTAGTAGCGGCGCAGTTCGGCGCGGCAGGCAGCATCATCGGAGACAGCCTCAGCGATGATATCCTGCGCCCCGGCCAGCGCGGCGGCTGCGTCGGGGATCTCGTCGTTAAGGTACGCAGCGGCGGCTTTCTCGGGGTCAAACGCAGCGTCCTGTTTCAGAATCGCATCGGCCAACGGCTGCAAGCCCCGGGCCTTGGCGATGCTGGCGCGGGTCTTGCGCTTGGGTTTATAGGGGCGGTAGATGTCCTCGACCTCGGCCAAGGTCTTGGCCTTGGTCAGCGCGGCGGTCAATTCGGGCGTCATGGCCCCCTGCTCGGTGATGGAGGAGGTGACTTCCTCCTTGCGCTTATCGAGGCCGCGCAGATATTCCAGACGGTCGCCCAGATCGCGCAGTACCTGATCGTCCATCGAGCCGGTGGCCTCCTTGCGGTAGCGGGCGATAAAGGGGATGGTGTTCCCCTGGTCGATCAATTCAATAGCCCCCTGGACATTTTTGACATTCAGGTTCAATTCCTGGGCTAACTGTTCAGCATGGTTTGGCATATGGTTTGTTTCCTCTCTTTTTCTTCCTCAAAATTCCCAAATACACGCCATACACCACGATAGCAACGGCGCTCACGGTGGCCGACACCTTCAGCCCCGGCGTATGGTAGGTAAATTCTATCTCGTTCTCCCCTGCGGGCACGCACACGGCCATCAGGCCGTCGTCCACCTTTTCAATGGTGGCGGGTTCGCCGTTGACTGTGGCGGTAAAGCCGTCGTCATACGGCACACTGAAAAACACCAGCTCGTCCGCGGCATAGTTCGTCCTGGCCGTAAAACCGGTGCGGGTCGCGGCAAATTCTGCCACACCTGCATCCCGCCGGGCGACGCAGTCGGCAGCGTAGGCATCCTCACTGCGGTTGGTCAGCTCCTCATCGGGCAGAGGCTGCAAAATACCGCCGAACGCCGAAATCTGGTCGTCATCCAGCAAAACTGCGCGGCACAAAATTTGCGCACGCTCGTCCTCGTTCACGCGGTCGAGCTGGTCGGCGGTGACGTAGTAGTCGAATGCAAAGCCCATCGGCACCCAGTTTTCGTTCTCGTAAATGGCGTAGGCCGTCGTCTCGCCGGTGCGCCGCCAGCCGGGCAGAGCCTTGTCAGTCCACTCAGCCTCCTTGTCCTTGGCTACCAGCGTGTACCGCACGCTGAGCAGCCCGCGCAGTGCGTAGTTCTCGGCGTCGGGCTTGGAGTTCACGTCCCGCTTGACGCCGACCTCTGGGTAAAATTCCATGATGCTGGGCGCGACGGTGGAGTTGAAAAATTGCAGACAACTCCTATCGAACCACAGCCCCAGATTGTTGTGCGCCCCATAGGCATCGATGCGATAAAACGCGTCGTCCGGCAGGGCGGCGGCAATCTCATCCACAGAATCATACGTCTCTGCGATCAAATTGCTATCGGTGTCCCACTGGGCGTACTTGGTCAGCGAGAGGTGCAGCGTACCGTACAGCAGGCTGAACCCCAGCGTCGCCGCCATCAGAATACTGCCCCAGCGGCGCTTTTGGCGGCAGAAATGCCACAGCAACGCAAAAACCACGATGCCTGCCACCGTCATGCCGAAGATGGCCCAGAACCGCGCAGGCTGATCCAATACGCCGTAGACCGTGTTGCCGTCGTCATCCTCGTTGGGCAGGATGGCGAACACCGCCGCCGTCAGCGTGATAAAGGTCGTCAGCGCGAACGCCCGGGGCAGGTGCCGCTCCGCCAGGCCGGGGCGGGCAAGCAGATAGCACGTCGCACCGCACAAAACCAGAATCGGCATATAATACCAGCGGGCATAGTAGCTGGAATTGAGGGCGTAGAACGCACTGTTCAGCACCGGCACGAACGCGCAGACGATGCACACTTTCAGAATGTAGGTAAACGGGTGCCGCCCCCGCGCCCGGCAGAACGCCAACCCGCCCGCCGCACCCACCAGCGGCAGGTAGGCGGTCAGGCTCGTGTGTTTGAGGATGCCTTCCTGGAACATATCCTTGAAATAGGGCGCATCCGGCATCAAAAAGGGGCTGTAAAAAATGGCACCGTACTGCTGGGATTTGCCGTAGAACAAGTATCCATACCCGGTAAACGGGTCGATGGTGCGCGGATTTTGCAAAAGCGACAGCCCCGCCGGAAGCAGCAGCACGCACCCGCAGGCGCAGCCCAGGACCGTTTCCCACGCAAGGCTTGCAAACTTGCGCGGACCGATTTTATACCGCCGCCCTGCCGCCATGCAGAAGAAATAGAGGATGAGGAACACGGCCTGCCCGGCAAAAAAGAAGTAGTTGTTGACAAGGTTCAGCGCCACCCAGAACGGAAAGCGGCCTTTTTTGCCGTCCAGCACCGCGTCGTCCAGCGACGCCAGCATATAGGGAAACAGCGCCACAACGTCCAAAAAGTGATTGAAAAAGATGTTGTAGATGCTGAACCCGGAGAATGCGTACAGACAGCCCGCCAGCATGGACCATCTTTCGTCCTGCACCCAGCGGCGTGCCCACAGGTAAGCCCCGCCCCCGGCCAGCGCCATTTTCAGGCAGAGCAGCGGCACCATGGCCCAGGGCATGAACTTGGCGGGCACGAGCATCGAAAGCCAGAAGAACGGACTGCCCAGCAGGTAGAACGAGTAGGAGTTGACAAACCCGCTGCCTAAATCGGTAGCCCAGCTGAAGGTGCCGCCCTGCTTAATAAAGGCGTTGGCATACTGGTAAAAGTTGATCTGCTGGTCGTTGAAGTCGCCCGCGTAGTGGAAGTACCCGCCACCCGCGACGGCATCTATGATGCAGTGGGGCAGAAACAGCAGCACCGCCGTGGCAAAGCAGAGCACGAACACCCGCCAGTAATTGGATTTTTGTTTAAAATTTACGGATTCCATATTGATAGTACCGTTTATGGGGCCCCATTTTGGGGCAAGGTGTGGTATACTGAGGATACGCCCCATTATACCACAAACCGGAGGTCAAGTGAAGATGAAAACCTATCCGTTCAGTGCGCTGCTCAGCCGCATGAAATACATCACCCGCTGGAGCCTGATGCGAAGCACCCGGGCCGAATCCCTGAGCGAGCACACCGCCGACACGGCGCTGCTGGCGCACACCCTCTGCCTGATTGGCCAAAAATGCACGGCCACGGGAAAATCCCTGCGGCCCGAGGTCGTCGCCACGGCGGCGCTTTACCACGATGCACCGGAGATTTTAACCGGCGATCTGCCCACCCCGGTCAAGTACAAAAACGACGCGCTTCGCACCGCCTACAAGGCCGTGGAACACGAGGGGGCACGGGTCATGGCGAGCTTGCAGCCCGCCGAATTGCAGGCCGAAACGCAGGCCTGGCTGACCGGCAGTCTGCTGAACGATGCCGAGCGCAAAATTGTAAAAGCAGCGGACCGGCTTTCGGCGCTCATCAAGTGCATGGAGGAGCGCCAGAGCGGCAGCCACGAGTTTGAGGCCGCCGAGGCCCAGCAGCTGGCCGCCCTGCACGAAATGCACTGCCCCGAGGCCGAATACTTCATCGAGCATATGCTGCCCTGCTTTGCGCAGAATCTCGACGAATTGACGCGTGGGAGATTTTAAGGCAATACCGCATAATTCTAAGTGCCGATACGGCGAGCGAGGTGCGGCAGCTGCTAAGCCAAAAGCGCAGATAATACT
>NZ_DBMDDV010000021.1:0-50397 GCF_057431175.1 Gemmiger sp.
GTGCATCTGCACGGCTTTGCCGGCAGCTGCAGCGGCTACAAGTCCATGTACACCCACCTGTCCCGCGCTCTGGCAGCGCAGGGCATCGGCAGCGCCCGGTTCGATTTCTACGGCAACGGCGAGAGCGACGGCGAGTTTGAGGATATGAGCTTTGACGGCCTGCACACCGATGCACAGGATATCTTTGCATGGGCCGCTGAGCAGCCCTATGTGGACAGCGAAAAGCTGTTCCTCTCCGGCCAGAGCATGGGCGGCTACATTGCCGCCTCCTGCGCACCGGTCATCCAGCCCCACGGCCTGATTTTGCTGTGCCCGGGTGCCGGGATGTGGTTTGGCTGCGCACAGCGCGCCGACGGCGTTGTGCAGACCGGCAAGGACTACACCGACCTGGAGGGTCTGTGCTACAAGATGGCCTTTAACTACGAGATGGCCAAGCACCCCGACCCCTTTACCGAGGCCAAGGGCTACAACGGCCCGGTGCTGCTGCTGCGCGCCGACGATGACCGTCTGGTGGACGAGGGCACCTGCAGCCGTTACGCACAGGTGTACACCGCACCCGAGGTGGACACCATTGCAGGCGGCGGCCACAACTTTGCCACGCTGGCAGCCCGTGCCGCCGTGGAGGAAAAGACCGCAGCATTCATCAAAGCAAATCTGTAAAGCAAAGCATATCTGCAAGGAGGCTTTTATATGCAAAACGTAATTCTGCAGCCCATTGAGGTGGGCGGACAGACCTTTAAAAACCGCATCATGTTCCCCCCGCTGACCACCGGCTACGAGAAAAACGGCATGATCAGTGAGCAGGACATGGGCTTCTACACCCGTCTGGCAAAGGGCGGCGTGGGCTACATCGTTATGGGCGATGTGGCGCCCATCAACAGCTTTTCTCCCACCCCCAAGCTGTTTGACGACAGCCAGATCCCTGCCTTCAAGGCACTGGCCGACAGCGTACACGCCTACGGCACCAAGCTGGGCGTCCAGCTCTTCCACCCGGAGTACGACGTAGACGCCATCAACAGTCTGTTTATGCAGAAAAAGTTTGATGAGATGCGTCAGCGCCTGCATCACGACATGATGTTCTTCACCGATGAGGTCAGCGAGGAGATGCTGATGGCCATCATCGATAAGATGTGCGCCTGCGCAGTGCGTGCACAGAAGGCCGGTGTGGACGTCATCCAGATCCACGGCGACCGCCTGAACGGCTGCCTGTGCTCCACCCGCATGAACCACCGCACCGATAAGTTCGGCGGCAGTCTGGAGAACCGCGTCCGCTTTGCCCGCATGCTGACCCGCGCCATCCGCAAGGCTGTGCCGGATATGGTCATCGACTACAAGCTGTCCATCGTCACCCCGCAGCGCGGCAAGGGCGGCATTGACGAAGCCGACGCCGTGCAGTTTGCCCAGTGGCTGGTAGAGGACGGCGTGGATATGTTCCACGTTGCGCAGGCCAACCACACCGGCAACATGGCCGACACCATTCCTCCCATGGGCGTACAGCCCTACGGCTTCTTCGTCAAAATCGCCGGGGACATCAAAAAGGCCGTCAATGTGCCGGTCAGCGCCGTGGGTCGTATCGTGGATGCCGAAATGGCTGCGCGTGTCATCGAGAGCGGCATGGCCGACATGGTTGCCATGGGTCGCCCGCTGCTGGCAGACCCCGACTGGGGCACCAAGATCGCTGCCGGGAAGGCCTGCGATATCCGCCGCTGCATCAGCTGCAACAAGGGCTGCACCGATGCCATCCAGAACCGTCAGTTCCTCTCCTGCGTGCTGAACGCGGAGAACGGCTACGAGAACACCCGCAGCATCCAGCCCGCAGCGCAGAAAAAGAAGATCGCCGTCCTCGGCGGCGGCCCTGCTGGTCTGGAAGCCGCCCGTGTGGCAGCGCTGCGCGGCCATGACGTGACCCTGTTTGAAAAGACCACCACTCTGGGCGGCCAGCTGAACATTGCCTGCGTACCTCCCCGCAAGGAGGAGATGCGCCGCGCCGCACAGGACCTGATCCACGCGGTCTGCAGCGCCGGTGTGCACCTGTGCATGGGTCAGACCCGCACCGCAGAGCAGCTGAAGGATGCCGGTTTCGAGGCCGTCATCAACGCTGTGGGCGCACACAGCGCCGCACCCCGCATCCCCGGCATCGACAGCGTGAACGTGGCCGATGCATGGAAGGTTCTGGCCGGTGAGCAGCAGGTGTACGGCACGGTTGCCGTCATCGGCGGCGGCATGGTGGGCTGCGAGACCGCAGAGTATCTGGCTGCCCGCGGCTGCAAGGTGTCCGTTATCGAGATGATGGACAAGATCGCCGCAGGCGAGAGCACCACCATTCTGCCCACCCTGCTGGAAAACTATAAGACCTACGGCGTGGAGCAGTACCCCAGCCACAAGGTCAAGGAATTCCGCATGGACGCCGTCGTCTGCGAGAACAAGGACGGCGCAGAGGTGACCATTCCCTGCGATTACATCGTGCTGGCTATGGGTGCACGCTCCAACGAATTTGACGCTGCTGCGCTGGAAGCTGCCAGCATCCCGGTGTATTCCATTGGCGATGCCGCCGGCAAGGCTGCGGATATCTCCAACGCCATCCGCACCGGCTACGATACCGCCTGCCAGCTGTAAAACAAAAATATCGTTCTATTTGTGGGTCAGAAACGCCTGTGGGCGCTTCTGACCCACTTTTTTTACCCTCTCAGGCAAAGCCGTCAGGGTTTTGCCTCGCCCTCTCAGGCGCTCCCGCGCCAGCTCTCCCAAGGGGAGAGCGGACACGCCCGGAAACTTTACGGGTCAGCCGGGAACTGCACCGCCACCGCTTAAGCCTTCACCCACCGGGGGAAGATATCGCGGAGCGCATTCAAAATCATCCCACATAAAAAGGCTGCTGCACAAACCCCTGTGCAGCAGCCTTAAGGCAATACCGCATAATTCTAAGTGCCGATACGGCGAGCGAGGTGCGGCAGCTGCTAAGCCAAAAGCGCAGATAATACTTTGTGTATTATCGAGCATTTTGGCAACGCAGATGCCGTGCCGCAGCCGCCGGAGCGGTGCTTAAGCCGTAAGGCGGGAATTATGCGGTGTTGCCTTAAATATTTTACGTTTACAACAGATCAGATGCTGAACTGCACGGCGCAGAAGGCGGCATAGATGCACAGCAGTGCAATGCCCTGCGGGCGGCTCAGCTTGCCCTTGATCAGAGCGGGCAGGGTGAGCAGCAGCATCACGGCAAACATGACCGGGATATCCATCACCAGCGAGGCGTTCATGCCTGCGATGGTGGAGTTCTGCGGGATGCTGAAGGGTGCCAGCGTGACAGACACGCCGCTGACCAGCACTAGATTGAACACGTTTGCACCGATGACGTTGCCCAGCGACAGCGCGCCGTGACCCTTGGCCAGCGAGGTGATGGCGGTGACCAGCTCCGGCAGCGAGGTGCCCAGTGCCACAAAGGTCAGCGCAATGACCGACTCCGGCACGCCCAGCGCCTGTGCGATGAGGGTGCCGTTGTCCACCAGCAGGTCAGCGCCCACAGCAATGAGCACTGCGCCGATGGCCAGCAGCCCCAACTCCTTGGCAAAGGAGCCTTCCTCAGCCTGCTCTTCCTCTTCCGGGGCGGGGGTATTTTTCATAGCCAGCACGTTGCACACGATGTAAGCCACGAACATGGCCAACAGGATCAGGCCCACCGGGCGAGTGAAGGAGCCGGTGGTGTAGGCCACACCGGCATAGAAAGCGGCAGCCACAAAGAAGAAGGCCACCGGGGTGCGCAGGCTCTTGGGGTCAACCTTGCCCGGGCGCACCGCAATGGTGATGGCGGCGATCAGTGCAGCGTTGCAGATGACCGAGCCGATGGCGTTGCCGTAGGCGATCTCGCCGTGACCGGTGAGGGCAGAGGTGGTGGACACCATGACCTCCGGCAGGGTGGTACCGATGGACACCACCGTGGCACCGATGAGCAGCTCCGGCACATGGAAGCGGCGGGCGATGCCGGTGGCACCGTCCACAAACCAGTCGCCGCCCTTGATCAGGCACAGCAGACCCACGATAAATAACAGAACAGGGATCAGCATAATATCTCTCCTTTTTAATAATAGCGGCAGAGGCACAAAAAAAGACCTTTATCACATCCAGCCCAAAACGGGAAAATGTGATAAAAGTCTCAAGCATCCGGTACTGCATCGGGCATTTCTGCCGGGGGTGTCGCTGCAGCACAGCGCACCCGTTTTTCAACTAAAGTACGCCCCTTACTCCCTCTTATCCAGAGAATATTATACCTGTTTTCCAGCAAAAGCGCAAGGGAAAATATGGAATTTATTCTGCCTTGGTCACTTTTTTGGCGTTGGGGTAAATATGCTCCATGCGGGCTTCTTGCCAATTTCCGTGCCGATACAAGCATCGCATCGCAACACAGGCTATTTTCAAAAAAGAAAAAGACCTACATTTCCACGAATTATCGCAGAATTTGCAAGTCTTATGGAGGTGACGACCAGATTTGAACTGGTGAATGAAGGTTTTGCAGACCTTTGCCTTACCACTTGGCCACGTCACCATATGAGCAGAAATCACTTTCTGCTGTTTTTTTTGGAGCGGCCGACGAGGCTCGAACTCGCTACCTCCACCTTGGCAAGGTGGCGCTCTACCAGATGAGCTACGGCCGCATAGTGTATGTTCTTTGCGAAGAACATACAAGAAAATGGTGCCTCCGATCGGAATCGAACCAATGACACGGGGATTTTCAGTCCCCTGCTCTACCGACTGAGCTACAGAGGCAAATGGCGACCCGAATCAGGCTCGAACTGACGACCTCTAGCGTGACAGGCTAGCGTTCTAACCAACTGAACTACCGGGCCACATTTGGTGGAAGTTAACGGGCTCGAACCGCTGACCCTCTGCTTGTAAGGCAGATGCTCTCCCAGCTGAGCTAAACTTCCCCATAATGGAGCGGCCGACGAGGCTCGAACTCGCTACCTCCACCTTGGCAAGGTGGCGCTCTACCAGATGAGCTACGGCCGCATATTGGAGAGTTTTTGCTCAGTCGCTCTCTCCGGGCGACGCATGTTATTATATACTATGTGAGCAGAAAAGTCAAGCGTTTTTTGCGAACTTTTTTCAAAGTTTTTTATGCGTTTTCGTCCGCAGGTTTTTCATCGATGGCAGGCCAGTTTTTGAGTAGTTCGTTCAGGTCCACCTTATAATTTTTGTTGCAGAACTGGCAGTTTACCTCGGCAATGGGGTCCTCGTCGCGCATACGCTCGACCTCTTTTTTGCCAAGGGAGCGGATCATTTTTTCCACACGCTCCAAGCTGCAGTCGCACTTGTAGGTCACGTGGTAGCTGTCCAGGATATCGGGCTGGAAACCGGCCAGGGCCAGCTCCAGCATATCGCGGACGCTCTTGCCCTCTTCCAGCATCGTAGTCACACTGGGCATGGCCTTGATGTTCTTTTCCAGATGTTCGATTTCTTCCTCGGTCGCACCGGGCAGCAGCTGCACGATGAAACCGCCTGCGCAGCGCACACTCAGGTCTTTATCCACCAGCACGCCCAGGGCGCAGACAGTGGGGACCTGCTCACTGATGGCAAAGTAGGTCGTGACGTCCTCGGCAATCTCGCCGGAGGTCAGCGGCACCTGGCCGATGTATGGCTCCCGCATGCCCAAATCGCGGATAACATCCAGCGTGCCGTCTTTGCCGACGGCTGCGCCCACGTTCAAGTGGCCGTCCGCCCGCGGGGGCAGCTCCACGACCGGATGCTCCACATAGCCCTTGACATTGCCGGTACCGTCGGAGACAGCCAGCAAACGGCCTGTGGGGCCGCCGCCCTTGATCTGCAAAGTCACCGAGTCCTGGGTGCTTTTGAGCATAATGCCCATCATTGACGCGGCGGTCAGCAGGCGGCCCAGCGCGGCGGTGGTAACAGCGCTGGTCTTGTGCAGACGCTCCATTTCGCGGACTATTTCCGTAGAATCTACGCCGTAAAATACGATGCCGCCGTTCTCGGAGATACCGCGCAGCATATTATGATTCTGTTCCATTTATTGTACCTCTTGTGTATATTGCTTGACAGCCGTGAAGATCCAGCGCGGGCTATCGGCGCGCACAGGGCCGAAGCTCTCGCCGTCGGCCACTTTAGCCACTGCAAAGCCGTACTTTTCCAGCAGGGCGGTCACGGTGTCCAGCGCATAGCTGTACTCGCTGAACTGCTCACGGAAGTGCTCCCCTGTCTCGTGGTAGTCGATATCGATGGTGATATCCACCCGCTGTGCGGCCTCGTCATAGCGGTTGGACCAATGGCAGTCGGCGTCCTCAGCCTCAATGTCAAAAGTCTGCCCGGCCAGGATTTTTTGGTGCTTGTAGGGGGTGTTCAAATCGAAGATGAACACGCCGCCCTTCTCCATAAAATAGGCCGCCTTGCGGATGGCCTTTTCAAAATTGTCCAGCGGGCCGATGTGGCTGTACGTGTCAAAGGTGGACACCGCCGCGCAGATAGTGCCGTACAGGTCCAGGTCTAGCAGGTCCTGTTTTAACAGCAGCAGACGGCCAGTCAGGCCCAGCTCGTCGGCTTTCTCCCGCAGGACGCTGAGCATTTCCTCCGAGCGGTCGATGCCGATGACATCGTACCCGGCCTGGGTCAGCATCAGCGTCAAATCACCGGTACCGCAGCCCAGGTCTGCCAGGATGCCGTCGGCAACACCATGGGCTTTCAGCTCATCGGTCACGTAGCCGTACAGCGCGTCGTAGTCGGCCTCGCCGTTGAACTCATCGTAAAAATAGGCAAACTCGTTGTAGGCCATCGGTCAATCCTCGTCCTCTGCTGCCATGCTGGCTTCCAGCAGAGCGCGCAGTTCGTCCATACCCAGGCCGTTCTCGGCGCTGGTCAGCACAACGGCCTGGCAGCCGTAAGGGGCGCAGATTCTTTCAAATTCTTCCTTGCGGGTGGCCATCTCGCTCTTTTTCAGCTTATCGCCCTTGGTCAGCGCCGCCACAAAGGGAATGCGGTGGTAGTGCAGGTACTCAAGCATCTGCACATCGTCGGCGCTGGGGGCATGGCGGCTGTCCAGCAGCTGCACCAGCAGGCAGACGGCTCTGTCCGCCTCAAAGTAGCTGTTGATCAAGTCGTCCCACCGCTCGCGCTCAGCGTTGGAAACCTTGGCATAGCCGTAGCCGGGCAAGTCAACGAAGTAGGCCGTATCGACGTGGTAAAAGTTGATGGTGGCCGTTTTGCCCGGCGTGGCACTGACACGGGCCAGCTTTTTGCGGTTGCAGAGCTTGTTGATGAGGCTCGACTTGCCGACGTTGGAGCGGCCGGAGAAAACGATCTCAGGGCGGTCGCTGTCCGGCAGCTGGCGGGACAGGCCGTAGGACGCGAGAAATTCGCTGTTGTTGTAATTCATGGGTGTTCCTTTTGTTCAGGTGTGTGGTGCATTGCGGGGCGTCGAGGGTGCCGTCCCCTGCAGCACATCATTTACATCACCGCCGTGGGTTCCTTGTGGGCGTCGGCGGGCTTTTCGTTGGCGATGAGGGAGGTTGCCTGCGGTACACCGCGGGCAGCCCGGGCAGGTGTGCGGCCCGACCGCACAAGGGCGTGTTTCAGCACCTCGGACAGATTGGCGACCGGGATGAACTGCACCTTCTCCTTGACCTCGGCGTCGACCTCATACAGGTCGCTCGCGTTGTCCTTGGGGATGAGCACGGTGGAGATACCCTCGCGGAAGGCGGCCATACTCTTTTCCTTCAAGCCGCCGATGGGCAGCACATTGCCGTGCAGCGTGATCTCGCCGGTCATGGCCAGGTTGTGGCGCACCGGGATACCGGACAGCGCCGACACCAGGGCCGTGGTCAAGGTGACGCCCGCACTGGGACCATCCTTGGGCACGGCACCCTCGGGGGCGTGGATGTGCAGGTCGGTGTTCTTGAACTTATCAGCGGGGATGCCGTATTCCTCGGCGTGGACCTTGGCGTAGGTCACGGCCAGCTGGGCGCTCTCCTTCATGACGTCGCCCAGGCTGCCGGTAATTTCAATTTTGCCGCTGCCGTTCGGTATGACGGCGACCTCAACGGGGAGCATCTCGCCGCCGACGCTGGTCCAGGCCAGGCCGTTGGCAATGCCCACGGCGTCCTTGCGGGAGATAAAGGTCGGCTTGACTTTTTCGGGGCCGAGCAGTTCCCGAACCGTGGCGGCGGAGACACTGATTTTTTCAGCCTCCCCTGCTGCGATCTTCTGGGCGCACTTGCGCAGCACAGAAGTCACGGTGCGTTCCAGGTTGCGCACGCCGGCCTCGCGGGTGTAGCCGTCGATAATGGCGTACAGTGCGCTGTTCGTCAGGGTCACACGGCCTTCCAGGCCGTTATTTTTCAGCTGCTTGGGCAGCAGGTGGCGCTTGGCAATGTTGAACTTCTCGGTGCGGGTGTAGCTGGGCAGCTCGATAACGTCCATACGGTCATAGAGCGGGCCGGGAATCGTGGAGGCATCGTTGGCCGTCGTGATGAACAGCACCTCGCTCAAATCGAACGGAATATCCAGGTAATTGTCTTTGAACGTACGGTTCTGCTCGGGATCCAGCACTTCCAGCAGGGCGCTGGAAGGGTCGCCCTTGTAGTCGCCTGCCAGTTTGTCGATCTCGTCCAGCAGAATAACCGGGTTCGTGGACTTTGCCGTCGTGATGGCACTGATGATGCGGCCGGGCATGGCACCGATGTAGGTGCGGCGGTGGCCGCGAATTTCCGCTTCATCGTGTACGCCGCCCAGGCTCATGCGGGCGAACTTTCGGTTCATGCACTCGGCAATGGAATGGGCAATGCTCGTCTTGCCGACACCCGGAGGGCCGACCAAGCAGATAATCTGGCCCTTGACGTCCTGGTTTAGCTTGCGCACGGCCAGCAGCTCCAGGATGCGCTCCTTGACCTTTTGCAGGCCGTAGTGCTCACGGTCCAGCACCTTGCGGGCGTGGGCCTGGTCGAGGTCATCCTCGGTGGCGGTATGCCACGGCAAGGCCAGGCAGGCGTCCAGATAGCTGCGGATGACGCCGCTCTCGGCGCTGCTGCCCTGCATCCGGGCCAGGCGATCACATTCTTTCAGCAGCTTTTCCGTGGATTCCTCATCGAGGTTCAGTGCCTTGACTTTCTCGCGGTATGTATCGGCCTCGGCGCGGGTGTCCTCGGCGTCGCCCAGTTCCTCACTGATGACGTTCATCTGCTCGCGCAGGTAGTATTCGCGCTGGCCCTTGTCCATGCGGGCGTTGACCTTATCGTCAAGGTCGCGCTCGATATCCATGATCTGGCACTCCTGCCGCAGCAGGGTCAAGAGCTTTTCAAGGCGGCCTAACAAGGTCGATTCGTTCAGAATCGTCTGCTTGTCCTCATACTTGAACAGCAGGTTGGCGGGCATATACTCGCTCAAAAACAGCGGCGAGTCGGAAGAAATGATGTTATAGACAACATCCTTGGAGATTTGCGGGCTGTACGAGAGGTATTCCTCGAAGCAGTCTTTCAGGCTGCGGACAAGGGCTTCGACCTGGTTGCGCTTGTCGGCGGCAATGCCGCGCACCGCGACCGGGCGCACGGTGGCCTGCAAATACTTCTCCCCTGCATCCAGTTCCAGCAGGCGGGCGCGGGTCTTGCCCTCGACCAGGACTTTGACGAGATCGTCGGAGACGCGCAGCACCTGCTTGATCTCGGCGATGACACCGTAGGTGTACAGGTCGCGAATGGTCGGTTCTTCGATGTCCATTTCCCGCTGGGCGATCAGGAACACGCTGCTGTTGGCGTGCATGGCGGCCTCGATGGCGGCGATGGACTTGGTGCGGCCCACCTCAAAGTGGACAACGTTGTTCGGGAACACCACCAGCCCGCGCAGCGCGATGGCCGGCAGATGTACCACATTGCGGGCAATCTTGATTTTTACTTTTTCAGACATTCGTTACTCTCCCATAACCTGCCAGAACAGGCGTCTTGTTTGCGGTTTCGGCCAAAGCGGGCGGCAGCAAAATATGCGCCGCACTGCGCACAGCTTCCGCGTGCATCGTCAGCTGGGGCGAGCACTCGCCGTCCAGCGTCGTGATGAGCGGGTTGCCGTCCAGCACCTCTATGTCAATTTTGCTTGTACGGAAAAACGTTAAGTAGGGTTTGAATTTTTCTGTCACGGCATCGCCTGCCGCCAGGTGCTCACCCTTTTTGTAGCCGCCCAGCAGGCCGGGCAGCTTTAAGCGCGGGATGGGTTTCAGCAGCACCACGTCCAGCAGGCCGTCCGCCATGCTGGCGTGGGGCGCGGCACAATAGCCACCGCCGTACATCTGGCCGTTGCAGACCGCCAGCATCATGAAGGTATCTTCCAGCCGGCGGTCGTCCGCCGTGATGCACAGACGGTGCTTGAAGGTGCTGCAGATGGCTTCAAGGATCGACAGCGTGTAAGCGGTCGTGCCGCCGCACAGCGGTACGCGCCGCCACTTGGGGATACCGTTTGCCACCTGCGCGTCAATGCCAGCAGCGTAGATATCAATGCCGTACCCCTGGGGCGTCTGAATCAGATCCACCGCGAACGGCTTTGCCGCCAGCTGGGCATCGATATCCAAAAACTGCGCCTGGGTTCCGAAGTTGCGCACGTAGTCGTTGCCGCTGCCGCAGGGCACACAGCCCACAGCGGCATTGGGGCAGCCTATGACGCCCTGTAAAACTTCGTTCAGCGTGCCGTCTCCGCCGCAGGCGTATAGGGCTACTTCTTCCCCGCTGGCGGCATATTTGGCGGCCAAGTCGCAGGCATGGCCCGGGCGGCGGGTGATCTCCACGATGGGTTTTACCCCGGCGCGGCTGGCGGCGGCGTGGATCTGCGGAATCAGCGCCACGCTGGCATCCAGCTTGCCCGCCGTTGGATTTATAATGAATACAGGCTGCATCGGTTTGTCCCTTTCAGCACCAGTCCATTGTGGTTTACAGATAATAATTATTGTAGCTTTTTTACCGCAAAAGTGCAATACCCTGGGGGAAATTGGATGCAATAAATGGCTTTTCCCGAGGGGAGAAGGCTTAGTACCCCGCCCACACATCCAGAATTTCCGTTATTCGCTCAAACAGGGCGGCGCTGGAGGTTTCGGGCTTCAAGATGCCGTCCTGCATGACCGTGATGGTATATTGGGGCGCATCAGCCGGGTAAAAGCCGGTGAACCAATAGTTCAGCAGCTCCTCACCGTCGGCGTTGTACTGGCCGGTCTGGGCCGTGCCAGTCTTGCCGCCCGCTGTACCATGGCGTGGCTGGGCGTCATGGCCAATGCCATCCGTCACCACCGAGGCCAGCATACTGCGCAGCACCCGGGCCGTGGCGGCGTCACAGACGGTACGCGGGGCGCTCTCCGCTGCCGCCGGGTCGGTCAACATACCATCGGCCCCGGTGATGCCCTGCACAAAGCCAGGTGTCCTATACACCCCGCCGTTGGCAACAGTGTTCATCATGGCGGTGATTTGCAGCGGCGTCACGGTCAGCGACCCCTGCCCAAAGCTGAACGTTGCCAACTGGCCGGGGTTTTCCAGCGTCTCCGCGTCCGGCAGCGTACCGGCAGCTGCGGCCAGGCCCGGGGCAATTTGTACCGCTGTGCCAAAGCCGAAGTGTTCTGCCTCTTCCCGGACGGCTTCTGCCCCCAACAGCTGGCCCAGTTTGATAAAATAGGTGTTGCAGCTTTCTTCCAGCGCACCGCGCAGGTTGACTTCGCCGTGGGCGCGGCCTTGGGCGCAGCGGTAGGTCTGCCCCGCCACCACGATTTCACCGGTGCAGTCGTGGGTGAACCAGTCCAAGCCCTGTTCATAGGCAGCTGCGGCCAGCACCACTTTAAACACCGATCCAGCGCTGAACGCAGCAAATGGGCGGTTGATGAGCGAAGTATCGTCGGCGCGGATGCTGGCGGCCACATCCTGTGCGTCAAACGTCGGCGCACTGACGCTGGCAAGCACCTCGCCTGTAGCAGCGTCCATAATGAGGATGCACCCCCGCGGCATAAGCTGCGCCGCCAGCGCCTCACAGGCGCGCTGCAAGTCGGCGTCCAGTGTCAGCTGCACGCCCTGCCCAGTGCCTTCTTTCCTCGTAGCCCATACAGGGCTTGTCCCCGCCATCAGGCCGCTGTGCGCCGCCAGCACGCAGCTGACGGTGCGCTTATCGCCGGAGGCCGTCAGCAGCGCGTCGTAGGCGCGTTCCAGCCCGGCGACGCCGCGGCCTTCGCCGTCGAGGTAGCCCAGCAGATGCGGCGCAATATCCACCGTATGCGCAGGCACCGCGCAGGTGGCGATGCCCCGCCCGGTCAGGTCGCGGCTGACTTCAATCAGGAACGGCGCGGCCAGGTTACGGCGGTCGTAAAGCACGCCCTGCTTTTCGTAGGAAACATAGGGAAACAGCGCCGTGTAGCCATCGTCGCCGGGGATGCAGAGCGCGTAATACTGCGTTTGCGTGCCAGTCAGTTTGCGGCCGTTGCGGTCGTAGAAATCGCCCCTGGCCCGGGGCAAGTCCAGTGTCTGGACGGTCTGGCCGCCTGCGCTGGCGGCATAGGCGGCCTGCTGCCCCACCCAGTAGGTGCGGCAGAGCACGACCCCCGCCAGAAAAACCAACGCCCCGCAAAGCCCATAAAACCGCCGCAGAGACATACCCTCACCCCCGGTGGGAGTATGGGCATCAGCGTTGCTTTTGATGCAGCCAGACCAAAAGGCACACCCCCGCCACGCCGGGCAGGATGCCTAAGGCATCTATCACCACATCCCCCACCAGGGCGGCGCGGCCGGGCACAAAATACTGGTGCAGCTCGTCACTGGCCGCATACAGCACACACAGCACCGCCGCCTGCATTCCCTGCCGGCGCAGCGTCAGCCCGGACAGCCAGCTGTGCACAGTCAGGGCCATGCCTACACCAAGCGCGGCAAAAATTGCCACATGCGCCCACTTGCGCAGGTTCGCGTGGAAGTTCTCGGCATCGAACCAGAGCGGCAACAAAAACGAGATACCATCCGTCTGCACAGTCTCGGTCACGGTCTCGCTGAGTTTGTAGGAGTCCGCCGCCGGTTGGCCCGAAAAGTAGAAAATCAGCGCCATCAGCCCCAGCGTGAAGGCCAGCGCCGCGTATTTCATCCGTTGTTTCATGGCTGCCTCCCCCGCTGTTTTTGGTTATTATACCACGTTTTACCGCCTTGGGTCTATACAAAAAGGCCGAAGCCTTGTCGCCAAGACTTCGACCTTGTGCTTGCTTTTGGGCTGAATTAGTACATACCGCCCATGTCAGGGGCCGGGGCAGCCGGGGCCGGCGGCTCGGGCAGGTCAGCGACCAGGCTCTCGGTGGTCAGGACCATCGCGGCGACGCTGGCGGCGTTCTCCAGAGCGGAACGAGTGACCTTGGTCGGGTCAACGATACCGGCCTCGATCATATCCTCAACGTACTCTTCCTTCTGGGCGTCGAAGCCGTAGTTGGGCTTGTTGGCCTTCAGGATGTTGTCGATAACAACGCTGCCTTCCAAACCGGCATTGGCAACGATCTGGCGCAGAGGAGCTTCCAGCGCCTTGCGGACGATCTTGGCGCCGGTGCGCTCGTCGCCTTCCAACTCGCCGACCAGCTTGTCGACAGCGGGGATGGCGTTGATGGTGGCCGTACCGCCGCCAGCAACGATGCCTTCCTCAACAGCGGCCTTGGTCGCGTTCAGGGCATCCTCGATGCGCAGCTTCTTGTCCTTCATCTCGACCTCGGTAGCAGCGCCGACCTTAATGACGGCAACACCGCCGGCCATCTTGGCCAGGCGCTCCTGCAGCTTCTCACGGTCGAAGTCAGAGGTTGCAACAGCGATCTGGCTGCGGATCTGGGCAACGCGGTCTGCGATAGCCTGCTTGTCTCCGGCACCGCCGACGATGGTGGTGTTCTCCTTGGTGACCTTGACCTGGCGGGCCTGGCCCAGCAGCTGCATGGTGGCATCCTTCAGCTCATAGCCTAGGTCGCTGCTGATGACAGTGCCGCCGGTCAGGGTGGCGATATCCTGCAGCATCTCCTTGCGGCGATCGCCAAAGCCAGGTGCCTTGACGGCAACGACGTTCAGGCCGCCGCGCAGACGGTTGATGATGAGGTTGGACAGGGCATCGCCCTCGACATCCTCGGCAATGATGAGCAGCTTGCGGCCGGACTGGATGACCTGCTCGAGCAGGGGAACCACATCCTGGAAGACGCTGATCTTCTTGTCTGTGATCAGGACGGAGCAGTCGTCATAGACGGTCTCCATCTTCTCGGTGTCGGTGACCATGTAAGGGGTCACATAGCCGCGGTCGAACTGCATGCCCTCAACGACCTCGGTGTAGGTCTCGGCGGTGGTCTTGTTCTCCTCGATGGTGATGACACCATCGGCGGTGACCTTCTCCATCGCGTCAGCAATCAGCTGACCGATCTCAGCATCACCGGCAGAAACAGTGCCGACACGAGCAATATCCTTGCTGCCGTTGACCTTCTGGCTGTGCTCCTTGACGGCCTCAACCGCAGCAGAGACGGCCTTCTGCATACCGCGCTTGATGTCCATGGGGTTGGCACCGGCGGTAACGTTCTTCATGCCTTCGTTGACGAAAGCCTGAGCCAGAACGGTAGCGGTAGTGGTGCCGTCACCAGCAGCATCGTTGGTCTTGGTGGCGACTTCGCGAACGAGCTGTGCGCCCATATTCTCGAACTCGTCCTTCAGCTCAATTTCCTTGGCGATGGTGACACCATCGTTTGTGATGAGCGGGCTGCCGAACTTCTTGCTCAGCACGACGTTACGGCCCTTGGGGCCGAGGGTAACCTTGACGGTGTTGGCCAGCTGGTCGATGCCAGCGCAAAGGGCCTTGCGGGCGTCCTCGCCCTGCTTGATCTGTTTAGCCATAATGAATCTCTCCTTTTATCTGAAAGAAATTACTGAAAAATCAAATTATTCCACAACCGCGAGGATGTCGCTCTGGCGGACGATGGTGCATTCCTCACCGTCGACCTTGACCTCGGTGCCGGAGTACTTGCTGGTCAGGACCTTGTCGCCGACCTTGACGATCATCTCGACTTCCTTACCGTCCACATTGCCGCCGGGGCCGACAGCGATGACTTCAGCAACCTGGGGCTTCTCCTTGGCGGAGCCGGACAGGATCAGGCCGCCCTTGGTGGTTTCTTCTTCTTCGACCAGTTTGATAACAACACGATCTGCAAGAGGTTTGATTTTCATAGTGGAAGTTCCTCCCTATAAAAGATTTCTCTTTATATTTTTAGTTTAGCACTCAGTCTCTTTGAGTGCTAAATATATAATAGCCACTTTGCTGCAAAAAATCAAGTGTTTTCTATATAAAATTTTTGTGAACAAAAATGCACCGGGGCGTTTCGGCTCCGGTGCAGGTAGTTTTTATTGCTGTTCCGTCAAACTTTTGTAGCGCGGGCGCATAGCGCCGTGCTCGATGTGGGGCTGGCCGCCCTCCACCGTGTCGGCGTCGATCGTCACCTTGGTGATGGTCGCGTCGGAAGGAATGTCGTACATAATCGGAATCAGCAGTTCCTCGACGACGCTGCGCAGGCCGCGTGCGCCGCTCTTGCGCTCCACCGTCTTTTTGGCGATGGCGTGCAGTGCCGCGTCGGTAAAGACCAGCTCGGCGTTATCCAGGTGCAGCAGCTCCTTGTACTGGCGCACAATGCTGTTTTTCGGCTCGGTCAGCACGCGGACAAGGGCTTCCTCGTCCAGCGGATCCAGCACGGTCACGACCGGCAGACGACCGATAAGCTCTGGGATAAGGCCAAACTTGACCAGATCGTCCGGCTCAACGTTTTTCAGCAGTTTCTGGCGCGTTTCGTCCTTATCGAGCGTCGTGCGAAGCTGGCTGCCAAAGCCCATGCTAGCATTGTCAGTGCGCTTCTGGATGAGCTTTTCCAGCCCGTCAAACGCACCGCCGCAGATAAACAGGATGTTCTTCGTGTTGATTTGGATGAACTCCTGCTGCGGGTGCTTGCGGCCGCCGTTGGGCGGCACATTGCTGACCGTGCCCTCGACGATTTTCAGCAATGCCTGCTGCACACCCTCACCGCCCACGTCGCGGGTGATGGAGGGGTTCTCGCTCTTGCGGGTGATCTTGTCGATCTCATCCACATAGATAATGCCGATCTCAGCGCGGGGAATATCAAAATCCGCCGCCTGAATCAGTTTAAGCAGGATGTTCTCGACGTCCTCACCAACGTAACCGGCCTCGGTCAGGGTCGTGGCGTCGGCGATGGCAAAAGGCACGTTTAGCATCTTTGCCAGCGTCTGGGCCAACAGCGTTTTGCCGGTGCCGGAGGGGCCGAGCATCAGGACGTTGGATTTTTGCAGCTCGACGTCGCTGTTCTGGCCGGAGAGAATGCGCTTATAGTGGTTGTAGACCGAGACTGCCAGCACCTTTTTGGCGGCATCCTGGCCGATGACATACTGGTCAAGGCCTGCCTTGATCTCAGCAGGCGTCAGGATGTTGATGCTTTCCAGCGGGTCATAGTCGTAGTCGGCACCGGGCTGCGGCGCACTGCGGCGGCGATCCCGGGGCGGCATACCGGCGCGCGGCGGGGCCGGGCGCTCGCCATCCTTATATAGGGCGTTGCAGCACATATCCAGGCAGTCCTTGCAGATGTTGACACCGGGGCCGATGACCAGCTGCTCCACCTCATTTTGAGAGCGTCCGCAGAAGCTGCAGACGAGCTCGCGTCCTTTTCCGTCCTTACCGGACGTTTGATTTGCCATGTTGTTCCCCCGAATCAGTGTTTATAGAGGATATCGTCGATCAGGCCGTACTCCTTCGCCTGCTGCGCGGTCATATAGTTGTCGCGCTCGGTATCGCGGGTGATGGTCTCCAGCGGCTGGCCGGTGTACTGGCTGAGCAGCGTGTTCATCTTTTCACGGATGCGCACGATGTGGTCAGCGTGAATTTTGATATCCGTGGCCTGGCCGGAAATGCCCTGTCCGCCGATGAGCGGCTGGTGGATGAGGATTTCCGAGTTGGGCAGTGCAAAGCGCTTGCCCTTTGTGCCGCTGGCCAGCAGGAAAGAGCCCATGGAGGCCGCCATGCCGACACAGATGGTGGAGACATCGCACTTGATGTAGTTCATCGTGTCATGGATGGCCATGCCGTCGGAGATCGAGCCGCCGGGACTGTTGATATAAAAGTAGATATCCTTCTCCGGATCTTGGCCTTCAAGGTACAAAAGCTGTGCCACGATAACGCTGGCGGAGGCGGAGTTGACGTCCTCGCTCAGCACAATGATACGGTCATTGAGCAAGCGGGAGAAAATGTCATAGCTGCGCTCACCGCGCGCAGTCTGCTCGACAACATAGGGTACAAGGCTCATTGGGTTTTCCCTCCTTGGTGTCATAAAAATGTGGTGATGATAAAGGAACCGATACGGCGGCAAAGCTGCGCACCGTACCGGCCCTTTTACTCAATGTTTACGGATGCCGCGGGGTGATTACTCGCCCTGGGTCTCCTCTTCCTTCGGCTCCTCGTCCTTCTTGGCGGCAGCCTTCTTGGTGGTCTTGCGGGTGGTCTTCTTGGCGGGCTTCTTCTCTTCCTCGGCAGCGCCCAGGACGATGTTAGCCTTCTCCTTCACGAAGTCGATGGCCTTGTTGACAGCCAGATCCTTCTTGACGGCAGCGGCATCGACCAGGCTCTTGACCTTGTCGGCCTCCATCTGGTAAGCATCGGCAATGCGCTTGATCTCAGCCTCGAACTCCTCCTCGGTAGCCTCGATGGACTCCTTGGCGACGATAGCCTCCATGGCCAGGCGCATCTTGACCTGCTTGTCGGCCTGCTCACGGAACTGCTCCTTGAACTGCTCCATGGTCATGCCCATGTACTGGAGGTACTGCTCCAGTTTCAGGCCCTGCTGGGAGATACGGTACTGGAAGTCCTGAACCAGCTCCTCGATGCGGCTCTCGATCATGGCGTCGGGGATCTCGGCCTTCATGCCGCCCACGACCTGGTCGATCAGGTCGTTCTCGACCTTCTGGTCAGCCTGCTTTTCATGGTTGGTCTGGATACCCTTGCGGATAGAATCCTTCAGCTCATCGAGGGTGTCATACTCGCTGACGTCCTTGGCAAAGTCGTCGTCCAGCTCGGGCAGTTCCTTGTACTGCACATTGTGCAGCTTGATCTTGAAGGTAGCGTCCTTGCCGGCCAGCTCCTCAGCCTGGTACTCCTCGGGGAACTTGACGTTGACGTCGAAGGCCTCGCCAGCCTTATGGCCAACGACCTGCTCCTCGAAGCCGGGGATGAAGGAACCAGAGCCCAGCACCAGAGAGTAGTGCTCAGCCTTGCCGCCCTCGAAAGCAACGCCATCAACGAAGCCCTCGAAGTCGATATCGACGGTGTCACCATTCTGGGCCTCGCCCTCACGGGTCAGCAGACGGCCATTGCGGTCCTGCATACGCTTGATCTCAGCGTCAACATCGGCCTCATCCACAGTCTTGACATCTTTGTTGACGGTTAAACCGGTGTACTCGCCCAGCTCGACCTCGGGCTTGACGGCGACCTTGACCTTCAGGGTAGCGCCCTCGTCCTCGGACATGGAGACGACCTCGGGATCAGGACGGCCGACGGCCTCGATGCCAGCCTCCTTGACGGCGGCCTCGTAGTTCTCGGGGAACAGGTCGTTGATGGCGTCATACTGGAACAGATCCTTGCCATACATCTTCTCGATCATGGCTTTGGGGGCCTTGCCCTTGCGGAAGCCGGGGATGGCGTACTTCTTGCCCTCGCGCTTGAAAGCGGTATTGACGGCAGATTTGAAGGTCTCCGCGTCAATGGAGAACTGCAGTTCGACCATGCTCTTTTCGAGCTTTTCACAGGAAATCAGTTTCATTTATAAATTCCTCCAAAAATAGATGTATATAAAAATACAAGTTATTATACCATGCCTGTGCAGAAAATACCAGCCCTGTTTTTAAAATTTTAACAAACTAAGCGGATTTTTCTGCATTTTTCTTGCAAAAATACAGCGCCAGACAGAAAATCAGCGGCAGACACCCCGCAATCGGCAGGAAATAGCGCATACAATCATTGACCGGGGACGCGATGCAGGTCAGCCAGAAAATGCCCAGGCCAATAAAAATCGGCAGCGTCTGCTTTGCTTTGCGCCGCGCCAGCCAGACCCCCAGCACCGCCGTGAGCCAGGCCATAAACCCGATGGACGTGATCAGCCCCACCAGCGGCAGCTTTTCAAACGCCGAGAGCGCCTGTACAAAAGCATACCGCAGATAGCCGGATTTATCAAGATAGTGGACGTCCATTTCAAACATTTGCATGCAAGTGTCATTATTAAACGTGTAGTAATCGTTGATAGCCCGGCATTTCGTGATGGTGTAATAGCCGTGGGAGTTGGCATGCAGGGCCTCAAAATAGCAGACCGGGTGCTTGAAGAACATCTTGGCCCAGGTCAGCATATAGCGGGCCAGGCCACCCTTGCTGGGATTCTTGTAGTACTGCTTTACGCCATCGGAAAGTTCCGGCATATAGCTCTGGGCCAGGCTGTCATAGTCAAGCACTTCATTGATGACAGCCTTCTCGTCGTCGGTGACGTCATAGCCGAAGTTCCGGACATAGCGAGCCGTCTGCTGCATCGGCACCGAGAGGGCCTCCCCCACGCTGCCCGCCGGGATGTCGAGGACCTTTTCGGTGAATACATCAAACCCGAAGGAGCCAATGACCACCGCCAGCATGACCGCCAGAAGTGGTTTGCGCAGCTGTTTACCAGTCAGCACAAAGGCCGAAGCAAGCACCATCGGCACAACGGCGTAGATGCCGTTTTTGCGCAAAAGGCAGCAGAGGATGCCCAGCGCCGCGTAGGCGGCCAGGCGTTTGCGGCTCCCCTGCCATTCCTGCGGGAACAGCAGCAGATCGGCGGTTTTCAGCACGAACAGCACAAAGAGACCGGTGTAAAGCGTATCCTTGACCTGGGTCTGGATGAACACGCCCCAAATCGGGTTCAGCGCAAAGAACGCCGTGACAGCGTACTGCACCCTGCGGGAGCAGCCCAACTTGCCCGCAAAGGCCGCCGCCTGCCCGAACACCCAGGCACAGACGATGAACTGCAGGACGATGTAGAAGAACACACCCAGGTTATCACTGCCCAGGATGCGGCCCAGCTGGAACAGCCAGCCGTGCAGCCAGGTGGACAGCACCGTATGGTGGGCGGTCATTTCCTGCTTGCCGATGACCTGGGAGATCTGCCCCCAGGAGTCCCAGTCCACCGACCCGGGCAAGAACACGGCCACCCAGGGCAGCCATGCCGTGCCGATGAGCAGCGACGACGTGCGGCCCGGGGCCCTGGCGAACCGGCGGGCGAAGCGGTTTTCCGGTTCGGCTTCTGCCCCGCCAGGCCGCCCCAGCAGGGCGTACAAGCCCCAGACAGCGTGGTAGAACAACATCCCATACCCGGCCATGCAGACAGCGCCCACAAAGACCTGGTAGGGATTTTTAAAGACGAAAGCCCAGCTGCCCAGCTTGCAGATGCTCAGGCCCAGCACCTCGGCGACACCAAAGACGATGCTCAGCACCAGTTCGGCGCATCTGGGCTTGGCCGTGCGCTGGCGGCGCACCCAGTAGAGCAGCGCGGCCAGCCCCGCCGCCGCAGGCCCCCAGGCCCAGGCGTCCAGCGGGAAGTTCTGGTGCAGCTTGACAAGCCCCACCAGCAGCCCCGGCGCGGCGTCCAGGTCAAGGCCGGTCGTCTCGTACTGCATACCGATCATCAGGTCGGTGCGAGCGGTCTCGGTATCCGCCACCGTGATGACGGCGGAGAGCGCCAACGTGCAGAGCAGCCCCAGCAGCAGCGCCCCGATGATATCTTTTGTTTTCTGCTTCATAGGCTTCACCGTATTTTGTAGGGGCAGAACGACAGGCCATCGGCGGAGATCAGACGGTAGGTGATGCCGTCCCGCTCGCCCTGCATGGCATAGCGGATGGACTTGCCGTGCAGGTGGCCGTAGCAGCATTCGGTCACATGGAACTCGTTCAGCACATCCACAAGCTCCTGCGCCTGTGCGCCCGGGTAGATGGGCGGGTAGTGCAGGAAGGCGATTTTTTCACGCGTCTCCCCCGCCGCCTGCAAACTCATCCGCAGGCGGCCAGCCTCGCGCGCCATGAGCTTTTCCCCCTGGGCGGCCACATCGTCAAAGGGCCAGCCCCGGGTGCCGCACAGCGCCACATCGCCCACGATGCAGGCGTTATTGTGCAGAATGTGCAGCGTGTCAAAGCCGTTGGCGGCCAAAAACGTCTCCATCTTGCGGGTCGTCGTCCACCAGTAGTCGTGGTTGCCTTTCAGCAGCCATTTCTGGCCAGGCAGGTTTTGGATAAAGGCAAAATCCGCCTTGGTGTCGTTCAGGTTCATGGCCCAGCTGGTGTCGCCCGCCAGGACAACGGTGTCCTCCGGTCGTATGAGCTTGCGCCAGTTGGCTTCCAGTCGGGGCAGGTACCCCTCCCACCCCGGGAAAACGTCCATGGGCTTGTCCGTTCCCAGCGAGAGGTGCATATCCCCGATTGCAAAGATGGCCATACGGCCCTCACTTTCTAGTTGTTGTTTTTAACGAAGGGATGCGGTGCGGATATCCGCGGGCTGCAAGACCGTCTTGAAGCGCACTTCCAGCTTGTCCAACTCACTTAAGGACGCCGGGGCCTCGGCGCCGGTCTTGGCGGTCAGGGCCGCCATAGCGGCAAAGTCGCTGGCGGGGGCGGTCTCGCCCAGGGCGGTCAGCACGTCGCGCGGGAACTTGAAGGGGCTTGCCGTGGACAACACGACCATGGGAGCCTCGGTGCGCAGGGCTTCGGCCACGCGGAACGCCACGGCGGTGTGGGTGTCGCAGAGGTAGTTGTCCTCGTCAAAGCGGGCCTTGATTTCCGCTGCGCCCTCGGCGTCATCCGCATAGCCCGCGGCGAAGCTCGCCTGGATCTTCGCCAGCGTCTCGGCATCGACGGTGTACTTGCCGGTCTGGCTGAGCTCCTGCATCCAGGCGGCGACCTTCTCACTGCTGCCGCTGACGTGGTAGAGCAGGCGCTCGAGGTTCGAGGAAATCAGGATATCCATGGACGGTGACGTCGTCTTGTAGAAGGTGCGGCGGGCGTCATAGGTGCCGGTGCGCAGGAAGTCGGTCAGCACGTTATTCTTGTTGGACGCGCAGACCAGCTTGCCCACCGGCAAGCCCATCTGCTTGGCGTAGTAGCCGGCCAGGATATCGCCAAAGTTACCGGTCGGCACGCAGAAGTCAACCGGCTTGCCCCATGCGACCGCGCCCCGCTCGGCCAGACGGAAGTAGGCGTAGAAGTAGTAGACAATCTGCGGCACCAGGCGGCCCCAGTTGATGGAATTCGCGCTGGACAGGCGGATGCCGCGCTTTTCCAGCTCGGCGGCAACGTCGGCGTCGGCAAAGACCTTCTTGACGCCGGTCTGGGCGTCGTCAAAGTTGCCCTGCACGGCGTAGACCTGCACATTTTGGCCCTTCTGGGTCGCCATCTGCAGGTGCTGGATCTCGCTGGTGCCGTCGTTCGGATAAAACACTTCAATTTCGATGCCGTCGAGATCAGCATAACCCGCCAGCGCGGCCTTGCCGGTATCGCCGGAAGTCGCAACGAGGATGCGGGTCGTCTCGGTGCGGCCCAGCATCTTCTTGGCTTCGACCAGCAGCTTCGGCATCAGCTGCAAAGCGTAGTCCTTGAACGCGCAGGTCGGACCGTGCCACAGTTCAAGAGAATACAGGCCGTCGCGAACCTTGACCGTCTCGCCTGCCTTGCCGCCGAAGGCTTCGCCGTAGGTAGCAGCGGTGGCGGTGTGCAGGAAATCAGCGCTGTACTCGGTCAGGAAACCGGCCAGCACTTTTTCAGCCAGTACGGGGTACGAAAGGTCTTTCCAACCTTCCAGATCAGCCTTCGGGAAAGTTTCCGGTACAAACAGACCGCTCTGCGGTGCCAGACCACGGACGATTGCTTCCTGTGCGGAAACGCGGAGTGCGGAATCTCTGGTGCTTAAATACTGCATATGTTTACACCCTTTCTCTTATTCTCTTGTACTTTCGTTCCTCTATATCTTCTCAGCACTCAAACGCGCTGGGAATGCAATGTACCTGCCAGCCCTTGGCGGCGGGGGTGACTTCCACCACATCAAAGCGGATGGCTGCGTCCCTGTAGGGGCTGCACTGCAAATACTGCTGGGCGGCTAAAATCAATCGCTGCTGCTTGCGGGCATCCACCGCAGCGGCCGGGCGATCCAGCATCGCACCGGTACGGGTCTTGACCTCGGCAAAGACGAGGGTGTCATCCCTATATAAAATAAGGTCAATTTCCCCCATCCGGGTGCGGTAATTGTGGTTGAGCAGCAGCCAGCCGCGCTGCTGGTAATACTTAGCGGCAATCGCTTCGCCGATATGGCCGGTGTCAGTCATGCCAGTAGCCCTGTTTTTTCAAAAAGCTGCGGCGGTAAAACGGCTGGATGCCGTACTGTGCAATCAACTCATAGTGCAGCTTCGTCGGGTAGCCCTTGTGCTTGGCAAGCTGGTACTGGGGGCATTGCTTGTCCAGTTCCAGCATATAGCGGTCACGGCTGACCTTTGCCAGAATCGACGCCGCCGCAATGGACGCGCTGTTGGCGTCGCCCTTGACGACGGCCTCGGCGGGCTGTATCAGCCCCGGCGGGCAGCGGTTGCCGTCAATCAGCGCATAATCGGGCGTTATTTCCAGCCCTGCCACTGCCTGGGCCATGCCGTCCATCGTTGCCCACAGGATGTTGCGCTCGTCGATCTCCTGCGGCGAGATAAATACGATTTTGTACGCCAAGGCACGGTTTGTGATTTCTTCAAACAGCGCTTCGCGGCGTTTTTCGGTCAGCTTTTTGGAGTCATTGACCCCCGCAATGGGGTCGTCGGGGTTCAGGATGACCGCCGCGCAGCAGACCGGGCCACACAGAGGACCGCGCCCGGCCTCGTCCACGCCGCAGAGTACGCCGTGCTCGGCGCGTTTGGCGGTGTCAAAGGCGTAGAGCGCCTCGTTACTGCTCGTCGTCGTCCCAGTCGTCCGGGGCATCGTCGATCACCTCTTCCACGTCTTCTTGAATCGCACGCTGGGGCGGGCGCTCCAGCGAGAGCCGCCCCCACTTGCTGGCGCGGAACTCACCCACCAGCATTTTTGCGGCGCGTTCGGTGTCCACCTCGCCGCCGGAAATCAGCATCCCGCGCTTGGCACCTATGGCCTGCAGCAGGTCGTAGGGCGGCAGTTCCAGCGCCGCCGCATCCAGCTTGTAGCGGGCCAGCAGCTGCTGGGGGTAGATGCCGCGAACGCTCGAGAGCAGACCGCAGGCCAGCTCCTCAATGTCCAGGATATCGTCGCGGATGGAGCCGATGAACGCGAGGTTCGACGCCGTTTCCAGCGAGTCAAACTTTTTCCACAGCACGCCGGGCATATCCATCAAGTCAAAGTTGTCAACGCTGATCCACTGCTTGCCGCGGGTGACACCGGGCTTGTTGGCAGCCTTGGCGCGGGTCGTGCCCGCAAAGGAGTTGATAAAGGTGGACTTGCCCACGTTCGGGATGCCCACGATCATCACACGGATGGCCGCACCCACCATGCCGCGGCTGCGGCGGCGCTCCATCAGGGCGGAGAGTTCTTTCTCAATTAACCCTTTCGTCGCCGTGGCGCGGCCCCGCTGCTTGGAGTCCATGGCAATGCAGCCCGCGCCCGCGCTCTTAAAGTAGGCCAGCCACTGCTTGGTGATTTCGGGGTCGGCCAGGTCGGATTTGTTCAGTACATATAAATGCGGTTTGCCCGCGGTGATGCGCTCGATCTCGGGGTTCAGGCTGGAAAGCGGGATGCGTGCGTCGAGAATCTGCAAAACGCAGTCGACGTTACGGATTTCCTTTTCCATCAGGCGCAAGGTCTTGGTCATGTGCCCGGGGAACCACTGGATCTGGCGGCTGTTGATAATGTCGCTCTGGCTCATTCGGCCGCTCCTATCTTGCCAAAGGGCAGTACGCGCAGCATGGCTGCGCCCATAATGTCACGTTCGTCCACGCAGCCCACGCGGGAATCGCGGCTGTCGGTGGAATTGTTGCGGTTGTCGCCCATCACAAAAAGGCAGCCATCCGGCACCGTGATGGGAAAGTCCACGCTCTCATATAAATAGGTAGGCTCTGCGGTGTACGGCTCGTCGAGGGCGACGCCGTTGCGATAGACGATGCCCGCGGCGAAATCAATGTCGATGGTATCGCCGCCCTTGCCGATGACCCGCTTGACCAGCGGCTTTCCGTAACTGGTGTAGCCGTCCACCACGACGATATCGCCGTAGTCGGGCTGCTTCATCAGGTTGATGAGGATGCGCTCGCCGTTGAAGAGCGTCGGATCCATCGAGTGGCCGTCCACCTTGACGATGCGCACAAAAAAGGTGAACACAATGGCAATGACTGCCACGGCCATGGCCAGGGCGTCGTACCATTCCAGCGCTTCCTTATTGCGGCGGTAGCGTTTTTTGAACGATTCATCAAACGCTGCACCCATGCTTTCCACCACCCATTCCTAAAAAAATACGAAAAAAGGGAGAACGCCAACCGTCCTCCCCTTTTCTCAGTATGCTCAGATACGTGCCTTGACCTTAGCAGCCTTGCCGGTGCGCTCGCGCAGGTAGAACAGCTTCGCACGGCGAACCTTGCCGCGGCGAACGACGTCGACCTTCTCAACGAACGGGCTGTTGACCGGGAACACACGCTCAACACCGACACCGTAAGAGGTGCGGCGAACGGTGAAGGTCTCAGCGATGCCGCCATGCTTCTTAGCAATAACGGTGCCCTCGAAAGCCTGGATACGCTCCTTGTCGCCTTCCTTGATACGGACGGAGACGCGAACGGTGTCGCCGACTTCGAACTGGGGCTTGTTCTCTTTGATCATACCCTCGGTAAAATGCTTCATTGCGTCCATGGTTTAAATTCCTCCATTTTATTGCGACGTTCATACACGATGTTTCGTCAGAGGACCGCCTGTATAATGATGTGTCATTATCCCGCCGATGGCTCGGCGGCACTAACGCTTTAGTATTATATCATTGTGCGGGAAGTTTGGCAAGGGGGTTTTGACAGAAAATCGAAGATTTTTTCAACTTTTGCCTTCCTCTGCGGGGGAAGGCTTTTCTTACTCGAAGTCTTTGCCCGCCTTATTATAAAGGTGCGTGCGCAGCACGCGGCACTGCCAGACCGGGGCGGCCCCCTGGGTGCGCAGGAAATCCGTCAGCAGCGAGGGGTTCAGGCTCAGTGCCTCGCCGCTGCCGCAGGGCAGCATTGCTGTAAAGCGCAATGTGTCCCCCTCCACCGTGTAGGCAATGCGGTCTAGGTAGTTCTTCAGTTCCAGCGTTTTTTGTCCGCGCTTCGTCTTTTTCGTGACCTCGGCGTGCTCGGCGTTGTTGTAGGCATCCAGCGCAATGGCACTGCTTGCCGGCATCGTGACCTCATAGGCCGCTGTCTCGATCTCGCCGACTTTTTCCACCGCCGGGGCAATTTTTGTGATGACAATGCCCCGCGGCATCAAGGGCTGCAATGCGTCGATCCAAGTTTGCGGTTCGATCGTCTCCTGTTCGGTCTTGACCTCGCAGCTCTCACATAAGCTCTCCTGTCCCAGAGACAGCGGGCAGGTGAAGGACAGGTAGATATGGGGGTTGAAGCCCTGGGTATAGTACACCGGCAGGCTGCTCATTTTCAGCATCCGGTGGAACACCCGCTGCAAGTCCAGCAGTGAGATATACGCAGCCTCACCGCACTTTTCAAAGAATATCCTGATTGTAGTCAAAGCACGGTCCTCCGATCAGTTTATTGGCACCGCAGGCGCTGCACTGGCGGTTGCAGGGCTGGGTGGTCCTGGCTTCCAGCGCTTTTTTGTACTCCCGCACCAGATGGGCCTTTGTCACGCCGACGTCAAGATGATCCCAGGGTGTGACCTCGTCCAGGCCGATGGCGCGGTAGTTGTAGAAGTCCGGGTCGATACCGCAGGTCTTAAAGGCATCCAGCCAGCGGTCATAGTCAAAGTATTCTTCCCACGTATCGAAGAACGCGCCGTTCTCGAACGCTGTCTCGATAACGCGGCCCATGCGGCGGTCGCCCTTGGCGAAAACGCCTTCCAGCACGCTGGTGGTGCTGTCGTGGTAGTTGACCTTGATTTTGCGGGAATGCACGCAGCTGAGCAGATATTTCTGCTTCTCGCGCAGGGCTTCGCGGCGGTCCTGGGCGCAGAACTGGAACGGCGTGTCGGGCTTGGGCACAAAGCAGGCCACGCTGATCGTCACCTGTACGCCCTTGCCCTTCGGGCGGTTGGGGATTTTGTAGAAGAGATCCACGACCTGCTGGGCGGTATCGGCAATACCCTTGATATCGTCCAGTGTTTCGGTGGGCAGGCCCATCATAAAGTAGAGCTTGACCGAGGTGTACCCTTCCGAGAAGGCAATGCGGCAGCCGCGCTCGATCTGCTCCCAGGTGACGTTTTTGTTAATGACGTCGCGCAGGCGCTGGGTGCCGGCTTCGGCGGCAAAGGTCAGGCCGCTTTTTCGTACCTTCGTCGTTTTTTCGACCAGAGATTCCGAGAAATTGTCCACGCGCAGTGACGGCAGCGACAGGCTGACATGGTCAGCCTCGGCCCAGGAGTTCAAATTATCCAAAATTTCTTCCAGCCGGGAATGGTCGGAGGTGGACAGGCTCGACAGGCTCAGTTCGTCATAGCCTGTGTTGCGGCAGAGCGCACGGGCGCTGTCGCTGATGAGCTTAGGGCTGCGCTCGCGGAAAGGCCGGTAGAGCTGGCCCGCCTGGCAGAAGCGGCAGCCGCGCACGCAGCCGCGCAGCACCTCGACACAGGCGCGGTCCTGCACCGCGCCGACAAGCGGCACAACGAAGTTTTCCGGCGGGGTGAAACTGTCCATATCCTTGACGATGGCCTTGGTCACACGGGCCGGGATGCCCGGGCGGTTCGGGGTCACGGCCTCAATGCGGCCATCCTCCTTGTAGGTCACATCGTAGAAGGACGGCACGTAGACGCCGGGGATCTTCGCCAGCGCCAGCAGCAGCTGCTCTTTGTTCCAGCCCTGCTTTTTGCCCTGTTCAACCGTTGCGCAGATATCTTGCAGCATCTGTTCGCCCTCGCCCAGCTGCATAATGTCGAAGAAATCCGCCATCGGCTCGGCGTTGCAGACGCAGGGGCCGCCCGCAATAATGAGCGGCCACCGCTCGTCGCGGTCAGCCGCCCGCAGCGGAATACCCGACAGGCGCAGCATAGCCAGGACGTTTGTGTAGGCCAGCTCATATTCCAGCGAGAAGCCGACGATATCAAAATCGCACAGCGGATCCTTGCTTTCGAGGCAATAGAGCGGAATGTCCAGCCGCTCCATCTGTTCTTTCATGTCGGTCCAGGGCATAAAGGCACGCTCACACCACCAGTTTTCGTGGCGGTTCAGAATGTCGTACAGGATTTTTTCGCCCAGGAACGACATACCGATTTCGTAAGTGTCCGGGAAGCAGAACGCCATGCGCACATCCACTTTGGATTTGTCTTTGTAGATGCAGCCCGGCTCGCCGCCCGTGTAACGTCCCGGCTTTTGTACCAGACTCAGGGCCTCTTTAAATTTCGGGGAAAATTCCGCCATATTGGTGAACCATCCTTGTTTGTATTGTGCCGTAAATCACTTTTTGGCAATAGTAAATTTATTATACGCTGCCACCGCCAAAATTGCAACCATTTACCCTTGTATGTGCCAAAAAGGTAAAAAAGGTTGATTTTCGGAAGTTTGCACAATTTTTTTCAGACTTGATTGAGCGAACTGCCACGGCTGTGACCGCAAAGCGTTGATTTCGCTGCGTGTTACCGGCGTTACGTTGCGCATTTGTTGCGCGATTTACAGGATACCCCCCCCCGGACTTTTGGGCGTGTTGACAGGTGGTTTTAAACATGCTAATATCACTATTATATATTTATGGTTACATTTGTACGTGCATTTTTCGGCGGAATTTGTCAGGGATACGTACAGGGTATAATACAGTTTTAGGAGTGGTACTTGTGAGAAAACGGTTGTTCATATTTGCGGCTGCAACCTGCTTTGCGCTTTCTGCTTTTGCAACCCCTGCCTTTGCAGGGGAACCAAACCTTACGGATGGGCCAACGATCGGCAGCGAGGCCCCCGTGCAGTCTGACGGGAATTCTAACGGGAATCCTGGCGGGAATTCTGACGGGAATGCGAAGAAAGATGCGCCGCCCAGCGGCAGTGATGACGGTTTGCCCAATGGGAGTGATGATGGGCCGACGGATGACGGCTCCACTGTTGGAGGTGAACAGGAAAAAGACAACGGTAATGCAACCCCCGGTACAAGCCATGACCCTGTTGCAGGTGGCAGCGCGGGCAGCGCAATGACTCTGGCAGGGACAATTGCCGTGCAGAACGTGCAGGCTTGGATAGATACTAATCCTGCTACTTCCACCGGGAGCGCCACCTTTACCTTAGACGACGATTTCACGACGGATCAAGGCTTATTGTTTACAGGGGATTCCACTGCCTCTGCTGACAGCCGCCAGACCTTTATTATTGATGCGCAAAACCACAACATAACTTTGAACGATTACGGTATTGGCGCTACGGATTGCAATGTTATCATCAAGAATTGCCCCACGTTGACGATTAAAGCCCACCGGCACCCGGTTCCAGGTGTTTTTGCCTCTGCCTGCTACTTTGGGCACGCAACATTGACGCTGAGTAACTGCACCAATGTTACGATTGAGAACGATGAAAAAGATCAGCGCGCCAGCGGCATCAGCGTATATGACGAGGGCAGCCTGTATTTCGATAATAAAACGAACGTTGCAATTTCGGGGTATATGGCTGAGGGTTGCAGTGGCATTTACATGGATCGCGATGATCAGAATTATGATGAAATTTGCGGTTCGATCAACGTCGTTAACAACTCTTCTCTAACCGTAACCAAATGTTTCCATAACGGCATCACTGCAAACCCTTACGATATTAACGTAACCGGCCATTCCGTATTGACCGTAAAGAATAACGGTGATAGCAACAAGCCTTATCAGCATGAGGGCGGCATCGGCTGTTATTTTAGTACACTCACGATTTCTGAGCATTCCAGCGTCATTTCCGAGGATAACGGCGTTTATTACGGTGTATATACCCACAATCTTAAAGTAGATGGCACATCCGACATCAAAGCACTCAATAACGGAATGTTCGGCGTTGTTCTCAGCGGCGAGGGCATTTTGAGCAGTGGTGCAAAACTCATTGCTGAAGGCAACTGTGATTTCGGTGGTGCTGGTGTCATGACCGAAAAATACGCCCCAGACGATGAAGCGTATTGGGGACGCCTTACGGTAGAAAATGGTGCCACCTTGTCTTCCTGCGGCAATTATGACCATGGCTTTGATAACGGATATATGTTTACAGTTAGCCCCAGTGCTCATGTTTATTTGAACGAAAACCTTACAACCGGTCTTGACAACTATCCCGGTGCTACAACAACCGTTGAGGAAAAAGCCGACTTTACTATTACTGGGAACCACGGTCGTGGTATCAAGAACGGAAACTCTCATACGAATTTTATCGGCAAACCTGCCATCCTTGTTTTAAAATCCGGCCTTATTGCAGAAAACAATAAAACAGCTGGTATCCCCGGCTATAGTGATGTTCCTCCACTGCAAAACTTGGGTGGCGGCATCTACAACGAGAATGGCCATGTAACACTTTATAACACTACCAAAGTTTATAATAACCATGCTGAAGTGGCCGGCGATGACCTTTATAATGCCAATACAGAAGGCAACAGCTTCAACATCATTGCACTGGAACCCGGCGCAAAGTGGAGTGTTTTGGACGACGGAAAAATCATTGACGACTGGTATCACGATGACAAAGGCGAAGAAAACCGTTGGAAGGAAACAAACGCTAGAAATAATACCGTCACCGTTCTTCCCCTGGGCGCGGCGCTGAAAGCGGCACATGGTATAAATGCACCTACTCCTTCGCCGAAGCCGGCGGAACCGACAGCCGCACCCACAGCCGCACCCACAACAGCCCCTACCGTAGCCCCCACGGCTGCGCCTACAACAGCACCTGCCGACAACACCGCAACGGCTGCCCCCGCCACCCCGGCGCCCACGGCACAGCCCACTGTGACCGCCACACCCGCGCCCACCGCGCAGGCATCCGGTGTTATCCCCCAGACGGGCGACAGCTCTTCCCCCGCCTTGTTCAGCATTCTGACGCTGGGCAGTATCACCGCCCTCTGCGTGCTGCAAAAGCGCCGTAAATCCAAATAATCCAAATTAAAACAACCCCCGGAGACCGTGCGTCCCCGGGGTTTTGCATTTTGTGGCAACGGCTGCGGGCGGAGCAAAGCCCCGCCCCTACGTTCTCCCTATGCCGTGAAGTGCCCCCGCAATGCGCCAGCCATCCAGCCCCGGCAGGGGCAGAAGGTTACTGCCGCCCACCAGCAGGTTACAGCAGGCAAACCAATACCCGCCGTAGCTGTACCCTGCCCCGCGCATGAACAGCAGCACCGCCGCGCAGGCCAGCAGGTTGGCCAGCGGCCCGGCGGCAGCCAGCAGAAGCTCCTGCCAGGCGGTCATGGGCAGGCCGCGCAGTCGCAGGCAGATACCAAACGGCGACACTTCCAGTTCCGGCCAGTGCCCCCACAAAGCGCGGTAGGCCAGCGCGTGGCCGCTCTCGTGCAGAATCGCACAGCCCAGCCCCACCCGTACAAGGCCGCTGCCGTCCAGCGCCAGCAGCACGGTCAGGCCAAACAGCACCGCCAGCGGCCTGCGCCAGGTGATTTTGGGCCTACGCTGCATCCTGTAAAGCCTGGGCCGGGTCGTACCGCAGGCCCTTGTGCAGTATCTCAAAATGCAGGTGCGGGCCGGTGGCGTTGCCGGTCTGCCCCACCGTGCCCAGCGTCTGCCCGGCGGTCACGCGCTCCCCCGCGCGGACAAACAGGTATTGCATATGTGCGTACAGCGTCTCGTCGCCGTCGGCGTGCAGGATGCGGACATAGTTGCCATAGCTTTTATGGCTGCCCGCCGTGCGCACCACGCCGTCTGCGGCGGCCAGTACCGCCGTGCCCCGGGCCGCTGCCAGGTCATTGCCAATGTGGAAATCGTCGCCCAGGCCGCCCATGGGGTCGGTGCGCCAGCCATAGCCGGAGGTTTTGCGGGCAAAGTGCCCCGGCAGCGGGAAGCAGAGCGCAAAGTCCGGGGTGTAGCTGTCCTCGCTGGCGTAGGCGGGCGGTGTCGGCTGGCCGTGGGGCGTGCGGGCTGTCTCGGGCGCGGCGGTGAAGTCGTCCCACATACTGCGGGCGGAGTTTGCCAGTTCCTCGGCAGTCTGCTCAGTGAATTTCAAAAGGCCGCGTTCCTCCCCCAGCAGCAGCGATTGTTCTGGCTGTGTGGCGGCGGCAAAGGCACGGCGCAGCACCGGATACGCGGGCCAGCCCAGCAGTTTGGCCGCCAGCACAAAGCCGACTGCGGCCAGGCACAGCAAAATCTGCGCCCACAGGACCAAATCTTCCTCACTGCGCGGACGTGCGGGCGGTCTGGGCGGCTCGCGCTCCTGCATCGGGGCTGCATCTTCCCACATGGCGTACACCTCCCCTGTTTTTTACAACAGTATGCGGGAGGGGAAAAAAATATCCGCCCCGAAAGGCGGATGGAAGATTGGTTATAACGGCACACGGCCACGGCTTTTCCGCAGGAGGTCGTTTTCCTTACAGGTCAGGCTTCGGCAAGCCCGCCTCTTATCCGGCCTCGCACACTCGGCCACCTTCCCCCATCGGGGGAAGGCTCTTTACGCGCCCAGCGTCTGGCGCAGCATTTCCAGGCGCTCGTTCATCAGCTTGGCGGGCTTGGTGAACAGGCCCAGGCCGTTCACATCCAGCGTACACTCCACACTGGTGGAGTCGCCGCCGCCCAGCAGCAGCGCCGTAAAGGTACCGCTGATCTTGCCCTTCTGGAAGCTGCAGCTCAGGCAGCGGGGCTTATCCTTGCGGGTAAAGACGATTTGGGTCTCGCCGCCGTCGGTGTTCTTCTCGGTGGCTTTCATGCCATCGTCGCTTTCCTCGTACCCGCTGACGTCCTTGCGCCAGTTGTTCAGGGTGGGCTTGGTCAGGTAGAGCCAGACCTTGTTGGGGTCACAGGCGTAATTTGCGGTCACTACACAGCTTTTCATGGTTTGGGTTCTCCTTATTTTTTCCCGCGGCCAAACAGGTTTTGCAAAAGGCTGGCGCGTTTGGGGCGCAGCGCTGCGTGCTGGCGGGCCACAGGTTTTGCAGTGGCCTTGGCGGCCGCTGTTTTGGGCTTTGGCTTGGCTTTGGGCTTCTCGGGGGCCATCTCAAAGCCGTACTGGAAATAGCCGAACATTGCCATCTGGCTGTCCACCGGGGGCTGGCCCTCGGCGGGGCGCACCTTGGTGTAGGTGCCGTCCGGCTGCATCTCGCGGGCGTTCACGGTGTCGCGCAGCTGCAAATCGAGAATACCGCGCAGCTTTTTGGCGATAGCCGGGTCGTCCACCCGGACGCCGACCTCGACGCGGCGCTCGGTGTTGCGGGTCAGGAAGTCGCCGGAGGCGATATAAATGCGCATATTCTCGCCGCTGCCGAAGCAGTAGATGCGGGAATGCTCCAAATACCGCCCGACCAGGCTGCGGATATGCACGTTCTCGGTGCGGCCCGGCACGCCTGCCCGCACGCAGCAGATGCCGCGCACGATCATATCCACGCGCACGCCCGCGCAGCTGGCCTCGCTGATCTTATCAATAATCTGCGGGTCGTTGATGGAGTTGTTTTTGAGGATAATCGACGCGGGCTTTCCCTGCATGGCAAGGGCGATCTGGCGGTCCATTTCCTCGAGCAATACGCTCTTGAATCGCAGCGGCGCGACGAGCATCGTGTCGGCCTCACTGGTCAGGCGCTGCAGGGCCATATTGTTGAACACGGCGCTGGCTTCCTCGCCGATCTCCTGCCGGGTCGTGATGAAGGACAGGTCGGTGTACAGCTCGCTCGTCTTTTCATTATAGTTGCCGGTGCCGATCTGCGTCAAGTATTTATATTGGCCGTTGACGCGGCTGGTGATAAGGGTCAATTTGGAATGTACTTTATAGTCATCGAAACCGTAGAAAACCGTGCAGCCGGCATCCTCGAGCTGCTTCGACCAGTCGATGTTGTTCTGCTCGTCAAAGCGGGCGCGCAGCTCGACCATGGCGACGACTTCCTTGCCGTTCTCGGCGGCGGCAATCAGGGCGTTGACGATCTGGGAGTCGCTTGCCATGCGGTAGAGCGTCATTTTTATCGATACAACGTCCGGATCCGCGCCCGCGCGCAGCAGCATTTTAATAAACGGGCGGATACTCTGGTACGGGTAAGCCAGCAGCACATCATGCTTGCGCACCTCGGTGTAGAGGTCGTACCCTGCCGGGGCCTGCATCGGCCTGGCGGTGGGATAGAACAGCTCCGTGTGGCCGCCGTCGCCGGAGATACGCCCGGCCAGCTTGAACAGTGCGCCGGAGTCGAGCGGCGAAGTCTGGGTATAGCAGCGGTCCGCCGGGACGACGAGCTTGTCCCGCAGAAACTTGACGATTTCCTGCGGGGCGTCGGGCCAGAATTGCAGGCGCACAGCGGCGAGCTTGCGGCGCTTTTTCAGCAGTTCGCTCATGACGTCGCGGAAGTCAACGTCGTGGTCCATCATGCCTTCGTCGACCGTGATATCGGCATTGCGGGTCACGCGGAAAAGGCACTGCTTGGTCACGGTGCTGGCGCTGAAAATCGTGGCGGCGTAATGGGCGATGAGCTCTTCCACAAAGGCGAAGCAGGCCGTCTCGCCGTCCTTGACGAAGAGTACGCGCTCAAACTGGCTGCTGACCGGCACGATGCCGTAGCTGACGCCCTCGTTTTTCGTGTGCAGCTGGGCGATGTAGTAGATATCCTTGTTGTTCAAAAACGGGAATGGATGGCGGGAGTCGACAATTTGGGGGCTGAGCAGCGGGAACAGTTCGCGCTGGAAGTAGGTTTTCCAGAAATGCTCCTGCGGCTTGGACAGCTTGGCGAAATCGACTTTCCTGTAGCCCTCGGCGGCCAGTGCCGTGACAAGGTGCTGGAAATATTTATCGCACTTGGCCTGCAATTCCGCCACGCGGGGCGTGATGGCGGCAATCTGCTCGGCGGCGGTCATGTGGGTGACGTTGTCGGTCTTGTTGTTTTTCAAGAGCGTTTGGTCGTAGAGCGAACCGACGCGCACCATAAAGAACTCGTCCATGTTGCTGCCAAAGATGGCGGCAAACTTGATGCGCTCGCCCAAAGGCACGGTCTTTTCCTTTGCCAGGGCCAGCACGCGGCTGTCAAAGTCGAGCCAGCTGAGTTCACGGTTGATGAAGATACTTTCCGGCTTTTTTTCCAAGTTGATCTCCTCCATTTATTGTACGGCGGCAAGGCCCGCCCAGCTTTCTGTCATGCGCAGGGATATCCCCTTGACGTTGGCTGCGTCAGCCAGCGACGCAAATGCGCCGTGGGCGGTGCGGTATGCGACAAGGGCGGCGGCTTTCTCGGGGCCAAGGCCCGGCAGGGTGGTCAGCTCCTCGGCAGTAGCGGTGTTGATGTTGATGATTGCCGGGGCGGGGGTCGGCGTCGGCGCTGCCACAGCCGCCGGGATATACACAGCTGCGGGGCTTTGCGGCTGCCACACAGGCGCGATGAGGAACAGCGACCCCAGGATAATCAACGCCGCTGCGGCAGCCGTCAGCGCTGCGAGTTTCCGGGTTGTCTGCATGGCCGTGTCCCCCATTTCCTGTTGAATTTTAATTATAGCACATTGCTCTAAAAAAAGCATCCGCTTTTGCGGAATTTTACACAAAATATACGATTTTCTTGCCTTAGCGGCGGCGGGTACCGGGCAGCGGCTCGGCGTCGACCATAATAGCATCGGTGCCGATGGTCTTGATGCTCTCCCACGGGAGGATCAGGTCATCATCGCAGCCCAGCAGACCAAAGCAGTGCGCCCGCCCGCGCAGGATGACCGATTGCAGCCGCGCCCCCCGCTCGTCAAAGACGATATCGTCGATGCGGCCAAGGTTTTCGCCGGTTTTCAGCTGGATGACATCCTTGTTGCTCAAATCACGCAATGTCATGAGATAGCCCCCTTTCTCTTGTATCCTATGCAAATTGCGTGTATAATAGTAGAAAATATGCTATGCACCTTGCGGAGGTTTTTATGTATAAAAATATTATTTTCGATTTTGGCGGCGTTGTGGTGGATTTTGCCCCCAAGGATTTCTTGATGGACCATTTCATGAACCGCCGCGCTGAGGAGGAAACCTACGAGCTGGTTTTCGGCAGCCAGGAGTGGCAGGATCTGGACCGGGGCACCATCACCCGCGAGGCCGCCAACAAGCAGATGTTAGAGCACGCCGCCGAGGCAGGCCGCATATTTGAGGTGCAGACCTGCATTGACGAGTGGGCCACGATGCTGCGCACAAAAAAGACGACCGTGCAGATCATGCGCAAGCTGAAAGCCGCAGGCTACCGGCTGTACTACCTGACGAACATTCCCACCGACATCATGGACGAGCTGCGCCAGCGGGAGTGGTTCTCACTGTTCGACGGCGGGATTGCGTCCTGCGACGTACACCTGTGCAAGCCCGAGCCGGAGATTTTTACAACGCTGATGCAGACCTGTCGCCTGGCCTACGATGAGTCGATTTTTGTGGACGACAACAAGGCAAATGCCCAGGCCGCGTACAACCTGGGCATCACCGGTATTTTGTATAAGAACCCGAAGTCCTTCACCCGTGCGCTGGGAGCGTGCGGGATCGAGATTGAGTAAAGCATAAATGACCCGCGGCGTCCGATTTGGATGCCGCGGGTTTTGTTTTGCTTAGTCCGCGCAGATTTGCTCTTTAATATGCTTCAGGGCGGCCTTTTCCAGGCGGCTGACCTGGGCCTGACTGATGCCGATTTCCTGCGCCACCTGGGTCTGGGTCTGGCCGCGGAGATACCGCAGCGCGATGATGCGCCGTTCCCGGGGTGTCAGGGCCTTGACCGTGTCACGGAACATCATATCGCTGATCCAGTTTTCCTCGCCTGCGTTGTCCCGCAGCTGATCCACTAGGGCAAAGCTGTCCTCACCGTCGGAGTAGACCGGCTCGTACAGACTGGCGGGCGTGACGGCGGATTCCAGCGCCATGGCGACGTTTTCGGGGCTTTGGCCCACCTTGGCGGCGATCTCGGATATTTTCGGCTCGCGGCCATTCTGCTTTTGCAGTTCCTCCCGCGCCTGCATCGAGTGGTAGGCCAAATCACGGATGGAGCGGCTGACCCGCACGGCGTTGTTGTCCCGCAGGTAGCGCTTGACCTCGCCCACGATCATCGGCACACCGTAGGTGGAAAACCGCACATTCTGCGCCGGGTCAAAGTTATCGATGGCTTTGATAAGCCCGATGCAGCCCACCTGGAACAGGTCGTCCATATTCTCGCCGCGGCTTGCGAATTTCTGCACGACGCTGAGCACCAGCCGCAGGTTGCCCTGCACCATCTCCTGCCGGGCCTGGCGGTCACCCGCGCGGGCCGCCTTGATAAGGCGGGCTTTTTCGGCTTCGCTCAGCACCGGTAGGCGGGCGGTATCCACGCCGCAGAGTTCTACTTTTCCAGCATACATCCTGTTGACCCCCAGTTTTTATTTACCGGGAGTATGGGCCGGTATGCGCCGCGGCAAACCGGTAAATTTTGCACATTGGGCTGCGGCGGCGCATAGCATACGAAAAAGGAGGGGGTTTTTATGATGGATTCCCTGTGGTTTGTCATTGTGCTGGTACTGCTGGCCGTCGTGTCGGTGGCGCTGGTCCTGGTGCTGGTTTTGCGGCGGGAGGAACTGCGCGACGGCCGCGAGACCCGCACCGAGTATTTGCAGCCCAACTATGGGCAGACGGGTGGGTTCCGGGTCGCGTCCACGCCCAACAACGAAATCATCATTCCCTACCGCTACTGGCTCATCGAGGGATGCGTCTCGGAAATCGATTACAACATTGTACCTGGGCGGCGGATGAGCCTGCGCACCGCGAAGCAGGGGCAGATGTTATACCCCGCCGGGTTCTTTGACCTGGCGTTTGAGGATGTGCAGCAGTATGAGATCGACGGCATCACGGTCACACAGCGGCAGAACGCCGGGCGTATCACCGGCATCAGCTGGGCGCGGGATGGGTACGAGTATCTGCTGTATTCAATGCAGCCCGAAATGAACATGGTCGTCGGGCTGGCCGTGGAGTTTGTGACGAATACGCGGGCAGAGCCGGTGGTGTAGAAGGCATTGCCCTGTAGGGGCCGCACATGTGCGGCCCGCGGCTTTCCGGGGACTCCTGCTGACGGGCAGGCCGCGGGCCGGGCATGCCCGGCCCCTACGAAGCTGCAGATTTTTTAGCCCACTGCCTCCAACTCCCGGCGTAATCTGCGGATAATGCGCTTTTCCAGCCGCGAGATATAGCTCTGGGATATGCCCAACGTGTCGGCGACTTCTTTCTGGGTGTGTTCTTCCTCGTGGTTCAAGCCGAAGCGCAGCTCCATGATACGCCGTTCCCGGTGGGAAAGCCGCTGCACTGCGCCGCGCAGGGCCGCACGTTCGGCATTGCGTTCCAGTTCCTCGCCCACCTGGGGGTCGTCGCTGGTCAGCACATCCATCAGCAAAAGTTCGTTGCCGTCGGTGTCGGTGTTCAGCGGCTCGTCAATGCTGGCATCCTGCCGCCGGTTGGAACTTTTCCGCAGGTACATCAAAATTTCATTCTCGATACATCGGCTGGCGTAGGTCGCCAGCTTGATGTTTTTCGTAGGTTCAAAGGTGTTGACCGCCTTGATAAGGCCAATCGTGCCTATCGAGATCATATCCTCAATGCCAGCCGACGGTGTCTCAAACTTTTTGGCAATGTACACGACAAGCCGCAGATTATGTGTAATGAGCAGATCCCGCGCTTGGGGCCGGCCCGCTGCCAGTGCGGCCAGGGCGGCGCGTTCCTCATCGGGCGGCAGCGGCGGCGGTAATGTGTCCGCTCCGTTGATGTAGTGCAGCTCCTGCGGGGCGGCCAGCCGCAGCCACAGCAGGTACAGTTCTTTGAGCATGATGTTCTCCCCCTTTGTCACAAAAAATCATTGCCGTACAGCGCTTCGTAGGCGGTGCTGCCAAAGCTGCGCGGTGCAAACACCACGGCGCTGCGGCCCAGGCCCAGCACACCTTTCTCGGTGATAAGGCCAATACCCGGCACCGCAAAGCCGGGCAGCAGGGTTCTGTCTGCCGCCGTGCCGCAGGGCACCAGCCGCAGCCGTGCGCCGGGCGGCGGATCTGCCTGGGTGGCTCCGGCGAACCATTGCTCCAAAAAATCCACCGCTGGCCCGGGCAGCCGCGCCTTGGCATCCGGGTAGCTGACGACGAGCACCGGCAGACAGGTGATGGGGTCGCGCAGGTGGCAGCCGGTGTCCGGTGCCGCCCGCAGCCGGATGGGCTGGCCGCAGAGCTCAAATTCCAGCCCGACAGTTTTTATCGGGGCGTCCCGCCGCATCAGCAGCCGCAGGCCAAGATCCACTGCGCCGCAGCAGACGCCCGACAGCGCCAATAAAAGCAGCGGCGAAACGCGCAGATACACCGTCAGGTTGGCCGTATCCGCTGCCCGCGTGCCGGTGCGCAGAACGGCCAGCAGCACCGCCCCCGCCAGGGCGATATTTAGCGCTGCATACCAGCAGGCCGCCGTGACCAGCCGCCGTTTGCTGCGCCAGCCGAAAGCCGCCGCCGTGATGGCCAGTGCCGTGGTGATTTTGTAGACGACCTGCACCAGGTAGGGCTGGGGCGGCGCAAACAAAATAAGCGACGACATCGCCGCCAGCCCACTGCCCGCCAGCATCCGCACGAACCCTCCCCGCTGCCCGCTGAGCGCCCCTGCCGCCAGCAACAGGAAATAGGCCATGAGGAAATTCGTCAGCAGCAGCACATCCAGATACACTACCGTTTTGATAGGCCCACCTCCCCTGCATTGGCTCTGTTACCACTATATGCGCGGCCGGGTGAGAAAATCCGGGAACGGTGAAATGTCCGAAAACATGACAAGCCCGGTGCCTCCCCCAAGGAGGATGCCTTTCAACGCAAAAACGCCCCGCTGCAAAATACAGCGGGGCGCAGGAGCTTATGCTATTTTACTTGGATGCGCAGGCGGAGCAGCTGGCGCAGGAGGCACAGTCGGGGTGCTCCTCGGCCCAGATGCGGTCAGCGGAGGGAGTCCACTGGTCGGCATAGGGGCGGCAGCGGCGGAACACATCATCCGTAGATTCCGGCTGCTGCATATCGGTGCTGTGGGCACCGCTGCGCTTGACCATCTCACCCAGCAGCTCGGGGTTTTCGAGCATCGGGCAGGGGCGCAGGTGGTTGTGGTTGAAGGGCTGGCCCTTGTGGTATTCCTTGAACAACGGCTGCTGCAGGCACTCGAGCAGGCTCTTGTCGTGGATGTTGGCGTTGGAGTAGTGGATGAACACGCAGGGCTCCACATCACCGGCCGGGTTGATATGGGCATACTGACGGCCGCCGGCAATGCAGCCGTCGATGTACTCGCCGTCGTTCTGGAAGTCGATGCAGAAGATAGGCTTGCCGCCGGTGTAGCCGCGGATCTCACGGACACGGTGGATCATATACTCGCGCTGCTCAGCGTTCAGCATCAGGTCAACATTGGCACCGTCGCCGATGGGCATATAGTGGAAGTACCAGTTGAAGCGCACGCCATGGCTGATGAGCATATCCATGAACTCATCGCTGGTGACGGCCTTGTAGTTAGCGCTGGTGTAGCAGATGGAGGTACCGAACAGCAGGCCATTCTCCTTCATCAGATCCATGGCGTGCATGACGCGGTCATAGACGCCCTCGCCGCGGCGATCGTCGGTGGCATCGCCGATGCCCTCGATGGAGATGAAGAAGGCCATGTTGCCGACTTCCTTGGCGCGGTCACAGAAGGCCTGGTCAATCAGCGTGCCGTTGGTGAAGAGGTGGAACACCGAGTTCTGGTGCTTGGCGGCCAGCTTGAACAGGTCCTCCTTGCGGCAGGTCGGCTCACCGCCGGTACACATATACCAGTGGATGCCCAGTTCCTCACCCTCGGTAACGATGCGATCCATATCCTCAAAACTCAGGTTCAGGCGGTTGCCGTACTCAGCAGCCCAGCAGCCCTTGCAGTGCAGGTTGCAGGCGGAAGTCGGGTCGAACAGCAAAATCCACGGCATGTTGCAGTCGTACTTCTTGCGCAGCTCCATGACGTAGTTGTAGCCTGCGAACATACCCTCGTACACGAGGTTCAGGGTGTTCATCTTCAGGATATGGGGGTCGATCTCATTGATGGCCTTGTAGGCGTACTCCATCCACTTGCTGTTGGGGTCGGACACGAAGGAGCGGACCTTGTCCCAGTCGGCATCGGGGTAGCGGTGGGCAAGCAGGGGCTGCGCCAGGTTGACGAGCTTGACAGCCTGCGCGGCCATATTTTCAGGGCCTTTGCCGCGCACTGCGTTGATGGCGGCATCAATGGCAGCGCTGAACGCTGCACGCTGGGCGGCATGAACCACTTTATTCATCGGCATGATAGATTGCTCTCCTTTTCTTTCTCCGTTTTATGGCCTTATTTTATGCTTTTTCGCGGCGTTGTGTACATAGACAAAAGCCGGGGAGTGTTCAATTTAAAGCCCGCAAACCGCGCCGCTATGGGCAAAACCAAACATTCTGGCTGAATTGTCATACAAAACCCGCCGCAGTTTTTGCGGCGTGGCAGTGAAATATTTGGACTTTTTGTCGGAAATGTGCTATAATGATTATACGTAATTTTACCACCGATAAAGCAGGAGAATTGCTATGCCGCGTTCCAATCAGACAAAACATCTGCTGGCCCAGAGCCTGCAGGAATTGATGGCTACGACCCCGCTGGAAAAGATCTCGGTCAATGATATCGTTGACCACGCAGGGGTGGGCCGCAACACCTTCTACTACCATTTTGAGGATAAATACGACTTAGTGAACTGGTATTTCCAGAGTGGCATCACCCAGTTTTTGGTAGAGCGCAGCGCCTATTCCAGCTGGGATTCCCTGCTAACAGCACTGAAAGCCTATTTCCTGGAAAACAAAGTGTTCTACTGCAACGCCTTGGCCTACAACGGACAGAACAGCTTGCAGCAATATATGTTCGATTATCTCTGCTCCATCTTTGCGCAGAATGCGCGGGAGCTGAAAGCGGATATTCCTGCCGAGGAGGCAGCAAAAATCGGCCAGTTCTTTTCCGGCGCGATGATGGGCGTGCTGATTCCCTGGGTGTTCGGCGGGATGAAGAGCAACACCCTGGCGGCGGTATCCGATTTGTCCATTCCGCTGTTTAACCACGAGATCATGCAAAGCCTGCTGCGCGGCGAAACACAATAAGCAAAGCGACCCTGTACCCGATTTTACCATCGGTACAGGGTCGCTTTTTGTTGAAGTATGCGAACTTTTCAGCCCAACTGCAGCGGGAAGGTCTCCCCTTCTGCCAGCACGGAGCCGAAGGTCATATGCTCGAAAATGCGGTTGTTCAGGTATTTGACATCGCCGTCCCAGTCCAGCAGCAGAACCGGCTTGCCGGTCTCCATGCGGCCATCCACGATGCTGCGGCGCAGCTTGTGGGAGCTTTCCGCCGAAATACCGGGCTTGCGGGCGCACATACAGAAAAGTGTTTCCTGAGCAATGCTCTCGAGCCAATCGTCCTGTGTGACCTCATCAACGGTGTCATCGTCCACAAGCACCGTCAGAGCATAGAACATTTTTTGCGCTTTTAGGCGACGGGCGGCGCGGCAGGCCTCCGCCGTCAGTTCCGGCGTCTGCAATAGCGGCATGACGACGAGGTTGCGGCAGGCCGTCAATGCGTTGACGCAGGCATCATCCAGCGCGGCGGGGTCGGCCAACAGGCCGAAAGCACTCTGCGGGTTGGCCTTAGCAAGCGATACGGCCTGCACAGGGTCGTTGGCTGTGGCGTCCAGCAGCCAGACGAAGCTGCCTTTTTTTACCGCCTTGGGTACCATATCTGCCAGGCGTTCGTCGCCGCAGCGGGCCGCCGTGATCCAGGCGATGGGCTTGCCGTCCACGTCCGCCTGCTTTTTCATTTCGCTGGCACCGTAGATCAGCCCGCCGAAGCCCATATTAACGCCGACGGTGCAGATGCGGTCCTCCTCCACCGAGTCCAGCAGACGGTGGATCATGCTGTAATAGCAGCTGTCCGTGCGCTGCAAAGCCTTTTGCGCGTAGGCAAAGAAGTCTTTCTGCTGCGGCTTTTTTGCCAGTGTGGCGCACATATCCACATAGTTGCGCAGCTGCCGGAAGCCCCCGCGGCGGATATCCCCCACCGCGCGGTGCGCCAGCGTCATCGTAAAGCTGCGCGTGCTGTTATAATCCATTGCCAAAGCGTTCACTCGCTTTCTTGTTGATTTAATGCTCAGACACTCATCATGATACCTTTAGCATAGCAGATGTGGCGAATGATTGCCATAGACAAAAATGCAGGATTGTTTTGAATTTTTACTTTAATTCCACCACAGTTACGCCGTTTTCGCCCTCGCCATAGCGGCCGGGGCGGAAACTCTTGACCGCCTTGTGGGTGCGCAGGTGCTTTTGGATGGCCGTGCGCAGTGCGCCGGTGCCGTTGCCGTGGATGATGTAGAGCGTCGTCTGCCCGCGCAGCATACCGCTGTCCAGGAACTTGTCCACCTCGTTCAGGGCCTCGTCCACCGTGTAGCCAAGCAGGTTGATTTCCATACTGGCCTTACGGGATTTATCCAGCTGCACGCGGGTGGAGCGGTGGGGTTCGGCGGGCTTGCGCTTCTCCATCTTGTCCGGTGCGCGCAGGTTGGAAAGCGGCACCTTCGTTTTCATGATACCTGCGCGAACCTCGACCATATTGTTGCGGTCGGGGCGGGCCGTGACGGTGGCCGTCTGGCCAAGATCCGCAATGACGACCTCCTGGCCGATCTGCACTTCTTTGAGTGGGACGAACTCTTTGACCGGCTTCGGCTTGGCGTCGGTCTTTTTGAGCAATGTCTCGGTGTCCTTGCGGGCAATTTCCCGGGCACGCACGGCACGCTGGGCGGCGCTGGTCTTTTCGTCCTTCTGGATGCGGCGCAATTCATCGGTCAGGCTGTACGCCTCGTTCTGCACCTGCTGCATCAGGTCATGGGCCTGGCGGCGGGCGTTTTCGAGTTCTTCCTCACCTTTTTTAATTAAGGCGTCGCGCTTCTTTTCTGCGCTTTCGAGGGCGTGCTCGGCGTCGTACTTGGCCTGTTCGGCCTCGGCCTGGGCCTCTTTCAGCTGGACTTTCAGATCGTCCAGCTGGGAAAGCACGCTGTCCAGCCGCTTGTCATCGTTGGACATATGATTGCGCGCGGCATCAATGATTTCTTCCGGGATGCCAAGCTTGGAGCTGATGAGGAACGCGTTGGATTTGCCCGGCACGCCGACGCTGAGTTTATAGGTGGGCATCAGCGTCTCCACGTTAAATTCGCAGCTGGCATTGACGACGCCGAGAGTTTCCAGCGCGTAGACTTTCAGTTCTGCGTAGTGGGTCGTCGCCATCAGCAAGCTGCCCTGGCGGCGCAGCCGTTCCAGAATGCTGACAGCCAGCGCTGCGCCCTCGGCGGGGTCGGTGCCCGCACCCAGCTCGTCCAGCAGGGTCAGGGTAGCGTGGCCTGCCAGATCCAGAATGCCGCTGATGCGCTTCATGTGGCCGGAGAAGGTGGACAGGCTTTGCTCGATGCTCTGTTCGTCGCCGATATCCACGAGGTATTCCTCAAAGTGGCAGACGATGCTGCTCTCATGGGCGGGAATCAGGAAACCGTACTGGGCCATGGCGTTGAGCAGGCCTGCGGTTTTTAAGGACACCGTCTTGCCGCCGGTGTTGGGGCCGGTGATGACAAGCGTGTCGTAGTCACTGCCCAGCTCGATGTCCACCGGCACGACTTTTTTCTTGTCGATGAGCGGGTGGCGGGCCTTGTTCAGCTTGAAATAGACCTTGTCGCTGACAGCAGGCATAAAGGCGTTCTGCTCGACAGCCAGCCGCGCTTTTGCCAGCAGCAGGTCGATTTTCAGCATAGCATCGTAGCTATACGTGAACTGTGGCTCCAGTGAGCCGACCTGTGTGGAGAAGGACGTCAGGATACGGGTGATTTCCTCCTGCTCCTGGGCGCGCAGCTGCATAATGCGGGCATTGGCCTCGACAACCGCCGTCGGCTCAACGAACACCGTCGCGCCGGTAGAGGAAACGTCATGGATAACGCCGCCCACCTCACCGCGGTACTCGGCGCGGACCGGCACGACATAGCGGCCATTGCGCAGCGAAACAACGGCATCCTGCAGGAATTTGTTGGTGGTGGAGTTGCGGATGATGTTATCGAGTTTGGTGCGGATGGAATCCTCGGTCTGGCGGATTTTGCGGCGCAGATCGTGCAGCGTTACGCTGGCGGTATCGGCCATTTCCTCCGGGGAAAGAATGCTCTCGCTGATTTGTTTTTCCAGCACCGGCTGCGGGGCCAGCGAAAAAAACAAATCGTCGGTGGGAAGCATTTCGTGCTCGCTCAGGCCGTACCACTGGCTCAGGCCCGAAAAGTTGCGCAGCGTCGCGGCAATTTCCAGCAGTTCGCCCATCGAGAGGATGCCGCCCTTGCGGGCGTGGGCGACGATGCGGCGCACCTCGCGCACGCTGCCGAAGCGGGGGCTGCCGTTTTTGATGAGCAGCGCGTTGATGGCGTTGGTCTGAGCCAGGTCGTAGCGCTCGTCCTCAATGGTGGGGGCGGGTTCCAGGGCCTGCATCATCTCCTTGGTTTCCTGGCAGGCGCACAGCTGCACAGCCCGGGCAAGGACCTTGTCCAGTTCCAGTGTTGTTTTATAAGCGGTATCCATACAGGGTTTTGGTCTCCTTACTCAAGTACAGTTTTTAAAAAGTCCAGCGTTTTCAGCCCATGTTCCAGGTTCGCCAGCGTGTACTGCTCGCTGACACGGGAAAGATCTTTCAGGCTCTCAGGTGAAATCTTGAAGCCGAATACTTTTTTATCCTCGACCGTCCAGAAGATATGGCGCATGGCATACAAGGCCCCTGCGTCCAGGTTCGGGATATGGCGCTGCCGCTCGGCACAGTCAGCGCAGAGCAGCAGCCCGCCCACTGTGTCCAGGTAGAATTCTCCCCCTTCGTATTTGCCGCAGCCCGCGCACATACGCAGATCCGGCATATAGCCCGCCTTAGACAGAGCACGCAGCTCGTAGACGGCTTTCAGCTGCCGCCATGGATAGCGGCGCTCACCGATCAGGTACAGGCAGTTCAGCAGCAGACGCAGTTGGGCGTCGGCCTCACCTTCCGCCGGTGTAGGGGAAAGCTCCATGGCGATCTCCGCCATATAGCTGGCCAGGGCCATACCCTCGACCGTGGCAGATACGCCATGAAACACTTTTTTGATTTGCGCCGCGTCCACAAAAAAGTGGCTGCGGCCGCTGGACAGGGAAAATTCAGAGTAGCAGAACAGGCCCGTGGCACTGAACAGCGGGCTTTTCATCCGCAGACTGCCCCGGGCCGAGGCCGATATGACCCCCAGGTCAGGCGTCAGGATCGTCAGGATTCGGTCGGCCTCCCCCACCTTGACCTGGCGCAGCACCAGACCCGTTGTTGCAATTTGCATATACGTCCTCCCGTGCTGCGTTCTGCTGTGTTTTATACGTTAGGTAGTCATAAATGCTGCCGGTCTGCGCAAAGCGCCGCCAGCCGTCCGCCGCATTGTCCATGCCGTCACCCCCATGGCAACAGGATAGCACAGGCGCGGCGGGGATGTTGGCGGAATACGGTGTCGGAAGAAATAACGGGATGCCCCCAACGGCGGCCAGAGGACTGGCCGCCCTACAGGGGCTGCCTCCGGTGTAGGGCGGTCAGTCCCCTGACCGCCGCAGCAGCCGTGGCATTTTGTTACGGCTTGGCGAACCCCAGCGAGTTCAGCTGCAATTCGTTGTCGCGCCAGTCCTCGCGGACTTTGACCCAGCACTGCAGGTTGACCTTGACGCCGAGCAGCTCCTCAATATCCATCCGGGCGGCAGAGGCGATTTTTTTGAGCATCTGGCCGCCCTTGCCGATGATCATGCCCTTGTGGCTCTTGCGCTCACAGTAGATGTCCACATCAATGTCGATGAGGTCCTTGTCGGGGCGCTCCTTAAAGCGCTCGACCACAACGGCAATGCCGTGGGGGACCTCCTCCCGCAGGAAGAGCAGGGCCTTCTCGCGTACGAGTTCGGCGACGAGTTCCTTCTCCGGCATATCGGTGAAGGCGTCATCGTCGAAATAGTGCGGGCCTTCGTTGCCGTAGGGCTTGAGCATGGCAAACAGATCGTCACAGCCGGTACCGTCCTTGGCTGAGATCGTGACAATATGATCAAAGCAGCCGAAATCTTCAATTTCCTTTTTGCGGGCCTCCAGCGCAGCAAAGCTGTCGAGCAGGTCCACCTTGTTGATAACGGCGATGGCAGGCCCGCCCTTCTGCAGCGCCTTGACCATCGTCAGCTCTGCATCGGTAAACTCCCCTGCCGGCTCAAACAGCATCATCGTCACATCAACATCCTTGAGGCTGGCGGCGGCGGTCTGGGTCATGCGGGCGTCCAGCTTGTTGCGGGCCGCGTGGATGCCGGGGGTATCCATCAGCACATACTGCACCGGGCCTTTGGTGATGACGCCGGTGATGCGGCTGCGGGTCGTCTGGGGCTTTTTGGTCACGATTGCGACTTTTTCGCCCACAAGGTAGTTGGTCAGGCTGGATTTGCCCACATTGGGGCGGCCGACCAGCGCCACAAAGACGCTGGACGGCATTTCAGGAATCGGTTTTGCCATTCGGTTGTTTGCCTTTCTCTGTTGAGTTGGAAGAACGGAAAATAAATTTGTAAAATACAATCAGCGTGAGCAGAAGCCACAGCGGGCGTGTCGGCCGCGCGGTAAAGGCCGCCCACAGAATGTCCAGCCGCGGCCAGAACAGGCATACCGCCACAACGACCGTGCCGATGGCCATGACAAGCACCGCACCTGCCGCCATATCCTTGGCCGCGCCCGCAGTCCACCAGTGGGTGGTATCGGGCTTGTCCACCGCGCGCTCAATTGCGGAGTTGACAAGCTCCAGCGCCAGCACCGCCGCCACACAGAGCGCGATCAGGGCTGTTTCCACCGCAGGCAGCTGCGCCCAGTAGGCTGCCACAAAGGCATAGAGCGCCGCACACAGATGAAAGCGGAAATTGCGCTCCTCCCGTATGGCGGCGCGTATGCCGTTGTAGGCGTAGACAAAGCCGCGGGCGAAGCGGGTCAGCGGCTCAAATTTCATCGCTGGTATAGGAAACGGTGCGCGGCAGGCCGAGCTGGATGAGCACAGCCTCCTCTTTTTCGCGCATGCGCACAGCCTCCAGACCACCGGCCTCATGGTCGTAGCCCAGCAGGTGCAGCATGGAATGTACGGTCAGATAGGCGACCTCGCGCTGCAGGGAGTGGCCGTACAGTTCAGCCTGCTCCATCGCGCGCTCCATCGAGATGACGATATCTCCCAGCAGCTTGCAGCCGTTGTCCTCGTCAATGTCATACTCGCCGTTTTCCCCCAGAGGGAAGCTGAGCACATCGGTGGCGGAGTCCTTACCGCGGTACTCCCGATTCAGCTCATGGATGCGGCTGTTATCCACAAAAGTCACGCTGATCTCGGCCGGGCCGTCAAAATGCTCGAAATCCAGCACCGCATTACAGCTGCGGCGGATCAGGATGCGCAGGCCGGAAGGGACCTTTACCACATTCTGGTCGTTCGTGATCAATACCTTATTGGACATGGAAATCGACCTCCGTTTTTTATTTATGGTTTGCTTCGCCGCGGGTCTTCTCCTCGGCGGCTTTTTCATAGGCTTTTACGATCTGCTGCACCAGCCGGTGGCGCACCACATCCTTTTCAGTCAGACGCACCTGCGCGATGCCCTCGACATCCTGCAGGACATGCAGCGCGTCGATCAGGCCGCTGCGAACCTTATCCGGCAAATCGATCTGGGTCACGTCGCCGGTGACAACGACCTTGCTGCCGACGCCCATGCGCGTTAAGAACATCTTCATCTGCTCAGGCGTGGTGTTCTGGGCTTCATCCAGAATGATAAAGGCGTCGTCCAGCGTGCGGCCGCGCATATAGGCAAGGGGCGCGACCTCGATGACCTGCTTTTCAAACAATTTCTGAAACGTCTCCGCGCCCAGCAGGTCAAACAGGCCGTCATAGAGCGGGCGCAGGTATGGGTCAACTTTATTTTGCAGATCGCCGGGCAGAAACCCCAGCTTCTCGCCCGCTTCGACCGCCGGGCGGGTCAGGATGATGCGGCTGACGTCTTTTGACTTGAACGCCTTGACAGCCATCGCCACGGCCAGATAGGTTTTGCCGGTACCAGCCGGGCCGACGCCAAAGGTGATGGCGTTTTTGCGGATGGCCGCCAGGTATTCCTTCTGCCCCAGGGTCTTGGGGTGGATGGGGCGGCCCTTGGCGGTGACGGCGACAAAGTCGTCGGTCAGCTCCCGCAGGCGTTTTTCCTCACCGCCATGGGCCAGGCTCATGCAGTAGCGCACGGTCTGTTCCTCCAGCGGGGTGTGGTTTTCCATCAGCGTGACCATGCCCTCCACCGCGCGGGCGGCGGCGTCCACATCCTTCTGCTCGCCGGTAAAGCGCAGCACCGAGCCACGGCATACCGCTGTAACGCGGAATTCTTTTTCCAGCAGGTGGATATTCTGGTCGCCGCTGCCAAAGATGGCGGCAGCCAGTTCAATGCTGTCCAGTTCAAGAGATCGTTCTGCCAATATACGTTCCTCCATGGGATAGTTGGTTATAGGCCCAGCTATACATTTAGATTATATCACAGTTTTCCGCAAAAGAAACTGTGAATATTGCACAAAATTTTGCGTTTCATTTCGTCACTGTCCGCAAAAATTGTCGAATTACCGCGTCCGGGCAATGTCGGCGGTAAAAATATAGGTCACAGCGGCGGCAGCGGTGCCGTTTTCAGTGGTGGTTTCACGCTGTTCGGCTTCGATTTCCGCATCTGGGAAGTCCCGCAAAAGCTGGGCGCGGCAGGTGCGGACAGCCAGCGCGACGGCTGCGGTGTCGGTCAGGCGCACCGGCTGGGTCTGCTGCTCCCAGGTCGTCACGCGGCAGATACAGGCGGGCAGCGCCAGGCGGCCCAGCCGCAGCGGAAGCCACTCGGTCTGTTCCTCGCCGGCCAGCAGCGTTTCGGCGGGCCGGGTGTGAGCATAGCCGGGCAAGTAGAGCGTTTCCGCCGCACTGCTGCGGCCGGTGTAGACAAGAGCCTCGTATTCCAACGCCTGGGCGGCGGTGTATT